>JBAQFY010000123.1:0-25985 GCA_049287505.1 Sedimentisphaerales bacterium
GCCATGCATAGGTTTTTCATCTTCGGAGGTTGTTTCTGTCACCCAATCGTCGTAGTCGGCGGCGCGCATCTCGTGCGGGTAGCCATCATCGAGGACCCAGCCTATACCGATGATGAAAATGGCCGGGTACTCCTGGAGAATCATTTCCTCGCGCTGCTTACGCGGCAGGTTGGGGAACCTTTCGAGTATCTCCTCGGCATGAATGAAGGTCAGCTCGTCGGGCAGGTCGGGATATTTATCGGTTTTTAATTGTGGGAAAAGCTCCTGGACGTGGTTCTCAGCACCTTTGAGTACCTTCCAGAGTTTCTCTACCACTTCGCGCAGGAAATTCAGGTTACGCTGCTCGGCTGTAATCGCCAGCTCCCAGTCCCACTGGTCAACATAGGCACTGTGGTCGTGGTCGAGGAAATAGTCCTTGCGCACGGCGCGCATATCGGTGAGCAGACCCTCACTGATGTCCATACCGAATTGCTTCAGGGCCATCCGTTTCCACTTGGTGGCTGCCTGGACGACCTGAGCATCAATCGGGTTCTTGTCACGGTCATTTGAGATATGGAATCCTATTGGCGTCCGTGAGCCGTCGCGGTCGAGCATATCGTTGACGCCGCTCTCGACGTCCACGATAAGAGGGACGGTTACGCGAATCAGATTCAGTTCCTTGCAGAGGTTCTCCTCAATGTAGTCTTTGGCGGCATAGGTGGCAATCTGGGTCTCTTTGGGATTCAATAAAGAGATGTAATCCTGTGGCAGGATTTTCTCTAATTCCGCATAGTCGCCAATACCGGGGCCGGCCAAATCTGCTTTTTTGTCTGTCACTATGTTTTCTCCTAAATATTTTTATATGGGCACTTTCCAAGACCGTAGCTTTTTGTCACTTACGAGTGCAAATAATAGTGAAGGTAGCGACGATTTTCAAGGCTCTTTCTAAAAATTAGTAGAAGTAAAATTGAATTACGTTTTGTTTCTTAGCCAGGTAGTGAAATTCGCCAGGCCGGTTTGAATATTTGTTGAAGGGTTATAGCCGAGCTCCCTGACGGCTTTGCTTATATCAGCATAAGTGCGCTCGACGTCACCCGGCTGAGGGGGAAGATATTCCCTGACCGCTTTTTTGCCAAGCGCGTTCTCGATTTCCGTTATTAAATCATTGACTGTGATAGGCTGAGATTCGCCGAGATTGTAGATATTAAAGCCTTCGCATTTGTCCATCGCCGCGACTGTGCCGTCAATTACGTCGTCGATATAACTAAAGTCGCGCATCATAGTGCCGTCGCCATAGACAGGTATGGGTTTGTCCTGCTCGATGAGTTTTGCGAACTTGTGGATGGCCAAATCCGGCCTTTGCCGGGGGCCATAGACGGTGAAAAAACGCAGGCAGGTTATATGAATTCCGTAAAGGTGATGATAAGTGTGGCAGATAAGTTCGCCGGCCTTTTTGGTCGCGGCATAAGGCGAGATGGGAAAATCTACGTTATCGTCCTCGGAGAAGGGAACTTTTTCATTGTTGCCATAGGCGCTGGAGCTTGAGCCGAAGATGAATCTGCCGACTTTATATTTTTTTGCTGATTCGAGCAAGACCATCGTTCCGTTGACATTGACGTCGGCGTAAAGCAACGGCTGGGCAATCGACGGGCGAACGCCGGCTTTGGCGGCCAAATGAATAATTATTTCGATGCCATTGCCAACCGCTTTATCCATTGCAGCACCGTCACGGATGTCGGCTTCGATAAGCTGGAAATTTTTGTCTTTAACGCAGTCGTTAATATTTCGGCGCTTGATTTGAGGGTCATAAAAATCATCGAAATTGTCAACCCCGACCACCATCCAGCCATCGCCAAGAAGGCGTTCACTGAGGTGTGAACCGATGAAACCGGCAGCTCCCGTGATTAGTGCTTTCATAAGCCGTGTCTCGTATATATGTTAATGCGTGAGTTGACGCATCCACGCATCCAAGCTTTCACTCATCTACTCATTCACTATCTACGAAGCATAGATAACGATCGCACCTAAGACCATTGGGACAATAGCGATGACTCGAAAAATTAAGAGCGGCTGATTTTCGTACCAATCGAGTATCCTTCTGGTTCTTTCAGGACCCAGAGCAATTATCAGCAGGCCTGCTAATAGGAAAAGAATTCCAAAGGCGATTATGACCTTGGGGTATTTGCATTCGAGAGCACCGACAAAAAAAACAATGGCCAGGGCAATTCTTATTAGTGCGGCTAAATATATGCGCTTGCCGCGTTTGATAAAATTAATAAGCCATTTCATAATATCCGGCCTTAGCAGGAACACAAAACCGATAAGAACAAAAACAATGCCTAAACTTTTAATAACAATATCCATAATTCTATCCTTTATTTTAGACTCAAGACAAAAGACGTTTTCAAACGGGAGCCCTCCCGATACTGTAATATTCAATTCCTGCATTTTTAACCACATCGGGCTCGTAGAGATTTCTGCCGTCGAAGATAACGGGTTTTTTTAGTTTCGCTGCAATGGCTTCAAAGTCGGGGTTCCGGAATTCCTGCCAATCGGTGAAGATAACAAGGGCATCTGCATTTTCAAGTGCATCGTATCCATTTTGGAAGGTTTCGATTCGCCTGTTAGAAGCGAACGTACCCGTTTTGCCTTCCAAGGCCGTCGTCGCTGCCGAGGCCGCTTCAGGGTCATAGGTCCTTACCCTCATTTTGCAATCGAGGAATTTTTTTATACAGTAAATTGCAGGTGATTCTCTTACGTCATCGGTTTTTGCCTTAAACGCCAGTCCCCAGACAGCCAATGTGGTCTGGTCGTCTCGGCCTGCGAAATAATCTATAACACGTTTTGCAAATCGCTCCTGCTGATTCATATTTACCTCCTGGACAGCCTTGGCTATCGTCATTTCAACGCCGTTCACAGAGCCTGTATGAATCAACGCCCGAATATCTTTCGGGAAGCAGCTGCCCCCAAAACCAACACCCGGAAACAGAAAAGCCGAGCCTATCCGTGAATCACTGCCCAGACCCCACCTCACACGTTCGATATCCGCACCGAGTTTCTCACACAGCACCGAGATTTCATTCATAAATGATATCCTCGTTGCAAGCATTGTATTAGCTGCGTATTTTGTCATTTCAGCCGAAGCAGGGTCCATAAAGAGTATCCGGCTTCTCTTTCGCATAAACGGGCTGTACAATTGTTTCATTATGTTCTGAACTCCCGTATTGGTTGTCCCGATGATTATCCGGTCCGGACGCATAAAATCCTCAACGGCGGCGCCCTCTTTCAAAAACTCAGGATTGCTGACATAATCGAACGGTGTTTGGGTCTTCGATTTTATAATATCCGTTACCTGCTTATGCGTACCTACAGGCACTGTGCTTTTCGTTGCAATGATGCGATAGTCATTGAGGTTTTCGGCGATATCGGCGGCAACTGAAAGAATCGCTGATATGTCGGCCGAGCCATCCTCTGCCGACGGAGTCCCGACCGCAAGAAAAATAATAAGCGAATGGTCCACGCCATATTTTAAATCGGTTGTAAAGTGCAGTCGCCCGAGCTTTTCGTTGTGTTTGACTATTTCGGTCAGGCCAGGCTCATAAATAGGTATTACCCCATCTTTCAATCGGGCAATTTTTTCTCCGTCATTGTCCACACACACAATATTGTTACCCGCCTCTGCCAGGCATCCTGCTGTTACCAATCCGACATAACCAACCCCAACCACACAAATCTGCATTTTATCAGCTCCCGTTAGTGGAGTGCCTAAAGTACCTGAAGTATGGATATCAGCATATCAGGAAATCAGGATGCTTGTCGTGCTGTGCCCGCCACAGCAGGCAGGTTACAAGTATATCAGGGTATCAGGAAAAATAAACCTGATGTCCTGATAACCTGATGCCCACCCCTTAGGGGTCTGATACTCTGATAGCCTGAATCTTTTGTTCACTTTAGTTACTTTAGCTCACTTTCAATTTTGCGTCTTGTGCTCATTAATCATTTAATGAAAAGAATATCCGCCAAATCTGTTGTTTATCAATGCTCGAGAACCTCTATCATATCGATATCTATCTCAACGCTCGCGGCCTGGCCAAGTATATCTATCTGCAGGACCAAGCGTGTAGCGCCCCGCGTTGTGACCACAATACCCTCCAGGCCAATTAGCGGCCCTGCTATGACTCGGCATCGTTCCCCTGCCTTGATGTACTTATGCGGTAACAGGGGCGCACCGGTCCGAAGGGCATGGGCAATTTGGACTAATTCGTCGAGTAGTTTCTGCTGGTCGTGAACTTCTATAAGGTTCGCAACACGATTCGTTTTCAATAATTCAATACGTTGGTCATCCGGGCCGCAGAAAAACAAATACCCGCTGAACAAAGGCAGGAACGAGCGTATCTTTCTGCGGCTGCGACGCCTAATCTTCCAGCTCATCGGAAGAAAGTAGCTGATATTTTTGTTAATTAAATCATGTGCCAGCGCCTTTTCGTTCCGGCTTCTCGTATGGGCAACCCACCACCGGCCGGCAAAATCACGAATCGATTCTACCTCGGGCCAGACGATGGGTGGATTTTCACTTACTTTCAGCATTTTATCATCCTAACTTATTCCATAGAATTTAAGTGCGGTATTAGCCACATATTCGACCTGCTCCGGTACAAGCTCAGGATAAATCGGCATGGACAAAACCTCATTACAAAGCCGTTCAGCAATCGGCAAATCGCCCGGCTTGTATCCAAGGTTACTGAAGCATTCCTGCAGATGTAATGGCTTTGGATAAAATATGGCAGAGCCGATATTGTTGTCAGATAAGAATTTTTGCAGCTTGTCTCTTTCCGGCACAGTAACGGTGTATTGGTGATAAATACTAATGTTGTTCGCATCGAGCTTTGGCGGTTTGACCGGTGAATCCGCAAAGATACTGTCATAAAGGGCGGCGTTTTGCCTTCGTTTTTCATTCCATCCGTCGAGGTATTTGAGCTTGACCGTAAGAACGGCGCCCTGGATTCCATCGAGGCGGAAATTGCCGCCAATCATTTTATAGAAGTATCGGGGATTTTGGCCGTGGTCGCGAAGAACCCTGATTTTCTGCGCAAGGTCTTCTCTGTTGCTTGTCACCAAACCCCCGTCGCCAAACCCGCCGAGGTTCTTGGCTGGGTAAAACGAAAAGCATCCGCAATCGCCAAAATTGCCGCACTTAATGCCATCCTGGCTTGCGCCTATTGCCTGTGCGGCATCTTCGATGACCCCAAGATTGTAACGCCGGGCAATTTCCATGATGGCTTTCATTTGAGCTACCTGTCCAAATAAATGCACCGGAACAATTGCTCGCGTCTCTTCGTTTATCTTTTCTTCGATAGCGGATGGGTCAATATTGTAAGAATCGGGGTCAACATCAACGAAGACCGGTTTTGCGCCGAGTCTGACGATAGAGCCGGCGGTGGCAAAGAAGGTGAATGGAGTAGTTATGACTTCGTCCCCCGGTTTTATTCCCAAAGCCATCAAGCTGACAATCAGAGCATCTGTTCCGCTCGAAACTCCGATTGCATGTTTGCTGTTGCAATATGCGGCGATTTTTTCTTCAAATTCAGCCACAGCAGGACCAAGTGCAAAGGTCTGATTTTCACAAACTTCACTTATCGCCTGCATCACTTCGTCCTTGATACCGGCGTATTGTGCCTTCAAATCCAGAATTGGAACCTGCATTAAAACTCCTTTGAGTGTTGTCTTACACATCTCTTTTTTCGACTCCGGATTTCCAATCAGTAATTGAGAATCAGAAACCTGAGAATATTTACCTACCCAACAATCACTAAACCGGCTCTTATTTTTGGTCGATTAACAAGACCAGGGTACTCAGTTTACCCCGTTAGAAATCTTTGTCAAGCGTAAGATAGATGCTTTGGCATCTTATTTCTTATGCGAATTAAATATTGACTATTCCGCCCCATCGGATAAAAATTAGGAACAAAGCTGCTGTTACAAAGTTTTAGACAATCGCACCACACTGTCATTCCCGCGAAGCTTGTCCTCGCGGAAGCGGGGAGCGGGAATCAAGGAATAAAACTGTTTGAGACGAAGCCTCAAACAAATTATTGTCTAAAAACTTATTTAAGATAGCTAAAAGGCTTGGACTTAATAATGGGTTGGCAGTGAAAAATCAAAAATCGAAAACCAGAAACAGCTTGAACGTACTATTCACCTGCATCGGCAGACGTGTCTCGCTGTTAAACAGCTTTCGCCGAGCGGCTAAACAACTGAAAATAAACGCCGCATTTTTCGGCACAGACACAACGGAGCTAAGCTCAGCACTGCAATTGTGCGATAAAGGCTTTCTGGTTAAGCCGACCACACACCCCGGCTATATCCGGCAATTGCTCTCGATTGTCAAAGCCAACAGCGTAAAACTGCTCGTACCCACCGTTGACCTCGACCTGAAAGTTCTGGCCCGGAACAAGCCGAAATTCACTGCTGCCGGTTGTCATGTGCTTGTTTCAACTCCCCAAGTAGTCGATATTTGTCAGGACAAGAGGAAAACGTATCGGTTCTTAGCCAAAAACGGCTTTGATACTCCCGTTACTATGAGCGTTCGTTCTGCACTTGCAAAAAAGAAACTGAATTGGCCTTGTTTTTTAAAGCCCTGGGATGGCTACGCCGGCAGAGGAAACGCCGTCGTTCACAATCGCACGGAGCTGTTATTCTACGCCAAAAGGATACCAAATGCTATCTGTCAGCAATTTATCAAGGGCACCGAGTATTCGTGCGATGTATATGTTGACTTCGGTATAAAAGTTCGCTGCGTCGTTCCGAGAAAACGCATCGAGGTAAGGGCCGGCGAGGTAAGCAAGGGACAGGTCGTAAAAGACCCTCGCATTATGAGCGATGCTGCGATGTTAGTCGAGACGTTCGGCGCAGGGCCGGGCGTTATAACTCTGCAATTGTTTCTGACAGACGACAACAGTATCAAATTCATTGAGATAAATCCGCGATTCGGGGGCGGCGCACCCCTCTCAATCAAGGCCGGCGCCGACTTTCCAAAATGGATATTGCAGGAAGCATCAGGCAAAAAACCAAACATCCGTTTCGACTGCTTCGAAGATGATTTAATTATGCTCCGCTACGACAGTGAAGTCTGGCTGGAAAATCCTTAATCTAAACAGAGACTTCTTAATCGACTATCTTCCAGACAACGCCGTTGCCTCTACGTCCGCCTATCGGCGAGACGGCGTAAACATCTCCTTCCGACAACCATTGCTCTTTGGATTTCTCACTCAACAACGGCACACCTTCACTGCTTGCGTATTTGGATATGATTCTAATATCTTTTCTTTTTCCCTTAACCTCCTGCATATACAGCAGTGGATAAACCATCGTGTTGTCGGCATAAACGACAGCCTCAGGCTCAAGTTTTTCAAATACTTCATCGGCGAACTTTTCCGCTCCGCTGTAACCTGCCTTCCACGGCTGCAAGAACCATACATAGTCGTTACGGTAAGGAATATCCGCTCTGGTGGAAAGATTAAACTTCTGTCTTTGGGCTATGGCAGGAGCAATAATATATGTTGGAATCGGCAGCAAAGCGAATATAAGAATTATCCAAAACAGAATTTTTCGTTCGGGCCCTTTAATTAACAAATCAAAACCGACACCGACCAAAACCGAAGCTAAGCAATAAAAGGGTATGAAAAAAGCGTATCTGTCCGGCACCGTATAGCGAAAGGCAAATACAAAGAAAAGTATTAACAATGCCAGAAGTATATGTGCAAAGTTGCGAGTCGGTGACATTTTTTTCAGCCCCCACAGACCCACAAAGAAAAATATGACGTTAGGAGTCGGAAAATTATATGCAAGAAACAACAGATTCTCTTTAACGAGCCTGGCCGAGAGGTTTACGTTAAGAACATTCCCCTGCCAGCTTTTACCGAAAAATGCCGAAGCTAAAGTTGCTGTAAAATCGCCGGTCCGGATTATATTTTTCAGGATTAAACACTCGTAGGGAGCCGCACCGATAATCCACAGCAGAACGACAATCCCAAAGTGTCTTAACTTGATTTGCCTTCGTGCCAATAAAACTATCAAAAACACAAGATAACAAACTAAGGCAATAACAGCAAAATTATGATTGGCGATTGCCAGGCCGTTAAAAAGCCCCAGCAAGTACAGATAGACTATCCGCTTTGTTTTAACGTATCGCAGCAGCATTATCAGCTCGGTAAGTAACAATGCCGTATAGAGAGTATATGTCTCTGCAATAACGGCGTGCCGCCAGAAGGTATGCGATAAGGCCAACGTAGCAGCAGCAATTATGGCAGGCAAAATCCTGCCCAGCCATAGCCGCAGGAGCAAAAACAGATTTGCAATTGTAAAAGCCGCCGCAACGGCGGAAATCAAGTTTATTCTGTATGCGAATTCGCCGACCCGAATATGTTTCACACCGATACCGATAATATGATAAAGTGGGTGTGAAAGTGCCAGACCGAGCTTGCCCTCGATATCGTTGTGCCATATTCGGTATTGATACATCCCGCTGTCCTGCCAGAGCGTCCCCGGCGCACAAGTAGCTATATACAGGACTGCCGCTATTACAAAGACAACAATGTAACTCGCTTTAAGATTGTTACCGCCTTCGACCATCGACTATCTTTGAGAACCAATTCCTTTTGATTTATTTTCGAGTGATTATTTTTAATGTCTTTTCCAATAATCAATAGTCAATTGACTAAATGGTTACTGTTAAGTATTGTGTATCGTCGTCAAAAAGCATCGCTCCCTCGTATGCGGCAGGGACAAGCAGAGTATCACCAGCCTTAAATTCGACAGGCTCTGCCCCGGCCCCAAGAATTGTTCCACAGCCGATAATGATAATCAGCGTTTTTATTTGACCAGGCGAAAGAAGCAATTCGCAGTCTTTCCCCTGGCGGCCTTTATCTACCTTAAAATATTCACAATCTACCAGCCGACCCAACGTTGTTACTGAAAGATTATCAGCAGACGCATTGAAGTGAATGCTTTCTAATGCTTCTTCGATGTGCAGCTCTCTGGGCTTCCCTGAATCGTCGATCCTATTCCAGTCGAAAACGCGATACGTGGTATCGGAAGGCATCTGAATCTCGGCTATAAGCAAGCCCGGCCCAATGGCATGTGCAGTCCCGGCCGGAAGAAAGTGACACTCGCCTGCTTTGACCGTCACTTTTGCAAGCAAATCGGCTACATTGCCTTTCTCTATCGCCTCGGCGAATTGCTTTTTTGTTACTCCTTTTTTCAGCCCCTTATAAATTACTGCACCGGGCGCAGCAGATATGATATACCAGCACTCGGTCTTAGGCTCCCCCTTGCCCATTCTCCGGCAGGTTTGGGGGTCAGGGTGCACCTGAACGCTCAGAATATCCTGGGCATCCAGAAACTTTATTAACAATGGAAACGCCCCTGAAAAATTTTCATTACCCGTTATTTCTTTCGGATATTTTTCAATCGCCGAGTTTAAGGTTTGCCCTGCTAATTGGCCATTTTCGATTACGGATTTGTCATTTGGCAAATCGGCCAGTTCCCAGCTCTCACCGATTTTTTCAAATGGCGGTAAATCTTTATCAAAAACCTCTCGCAGCTTCTGCCCGCCCCAGATCCGCTGCTTAAATATCGGACAAAACTTTAACGGATACGCTTTCACGCAGCCTATTCTACCCCCAACCCATCACCCAGTCCACAATCTGATTCGAAGAATTCTTCAAACCATAGCCTGTCAGTTCTGGTAACAAATAAGAACATTTATATATTCAAATTAACAACGTAGTACTTTTCATTAACTAAAAGTACTATTACTCACTTGGCTTTCCGACAATAGACAAAAATGACAGGTTTTTACTAAAGGAATTTATAGTTTGAAAAAAATCAATAAGATGCCTTCAGCTTTTCTATGCGCACGCTGGGCACAGGCCTTCGAGCCGGACTTGCTGGCGGTGGATAACAAAGCCTTTGTGCGGGCTTTGTGCCATTGGCAGTGATATTTCCGTCAGACAGTGTATGCTGCCGCAGTTTGTACAGGTGAAGTGAGGATGGCACTGGCTTTCGGTGCAATTCTGGGCTAACTCAAAATAGCACGCTCTTTTACCCATAAAGGCCTTATGCACCAGCCCAACCTTCAACAGACTTTCCAGAGTTCGGTAGATAGTAACCTTGTCGAAATGCTTTTTGCCCAACTTCCGGGCAATCTGAACCTGGCTCAACGGCTTGTCCGCCTTCATCAGCACTTTCAGTATTGCCAATCTGCCTTTGGTGCAGTAAAGCTTCACTGTTTCTAACATCGTGCGAGATTGTATATCTAAATTCGTCTTCATAACTATTTCGTTTTAATGGTGATGGTGAATATGCAACAAATCGTCCGATGACTTCACAAATAACAGCGGAAAAACGATATCGCTGAAACAGCACGGCAGCAGCACCGCTAAAAATAAAAATCCAAAACTGCCCACGGCTTTCAAAATTGTAAGCTGCCCGCCCATTGCCATCAGGATATGGAATGAAGATGCCCATGTGCTAAGCAAAACATGGCCTGCGTGCGGAACCTTGGTCCTCGGCTTGAAAAGTGCTATCAGCACACCAGCTATTGCTGCCGGTATTACGATATACCAGGCTTCAATAAAGCCGATATGTGCAGTTTCAGCGAAACTTGTATGTTCGTGTGCGTGGGCCTCGATGCGCATACCAAGAAGAACCTCACCGATATAAGGTATCAGCGAATCACTCAGAGTTCCAATCCCGATTGAACCAAAGAAGCCCACCAGCAGCACAGTTATCATCCTGACTCTTTTGGTATAAAACTGAAACATCGAAGCGGTTACGATTGCACTCAATAACACATGCCCCGGATGGAATACATAGAATATCACGCGGCTCGTCCCGTATTCAAGATTCTTGAAAAGCAGCATGCACACAATACCTGTAAAGGCCCCGAACAAAGTAAACGGTGAATGGCTCTCCAATTCACGCAAAATAATTGCAGGCTTTCGTCGTGTTTGCATTTAGCACCTCGATGTTGCAGATTGTCAAAATTAGCTACTAACTTAAAAGAACATTTTATAATTACTACGCTAAATTTGCAACTAAGTTGCATATATTTTCAATTTTTTTTATTAACCGGCAGACTATGTGCTTTTAAGCAGAGGTAAAGCTCGGTTACTTAAGGATAAAAAAGCAATAAAACGGATTATAATACGACCGAGGTGGAAAAGGAGCTTCGCAAAAGCATACCAACTAAACCGACATTCCCTTAGACCGAATGTACCTTGTGTCCTATCACGATTGAACGGCTGGAAAGATTAACCATTCAATCAGAGAACACAAATGCCTGTTTTTGCCGAACCAGCCAAAGACGGGCGGATTTTTTGCACCACGTTTGCCGTAATCAGGACATTTTTTATTCTGACAACAAGATTTCAAAGGAGCTTGCATTGTCTTACCCGATAATTTTTAACTGTTTATGTGACAACCACTTGTACCTCATTCTGGATGTCGATAAGATCACATAAATTTCTTAAATTATCATAGGACACGAGGAATTTTTACGAAAAAAGGTAAAAAACCTTGATATATTAAAACATTCGTTTTAAACTATCGTATAAAACAAGCGTTTGGGAGTTTTAATATGGTATTCCGCGGCCCTTGAACCTATAATTAGAAAGTTTAACAATGGCTCATATTATGAGCCGCCGTTTATATCAAAAAAAATGTAAAGCTTATGAGCGAACAATTGCCCGAAACCGGAACAGGTAAGATAAGTCAAGGCTGGCTCCGCCGGAACGCCCCTAAGGCGGTCATCTTCCTCGCTGCGATAGCGGCACTGACCGTAATCACGAAAATCCCGGGGCGGAAAAGGGATGTCCCTCCCACCGAAGAGGCGCCGGTGAACGTCACGGTCTTGACTGTAATGGCTGAACCGCAGCTTGCCGACACGTTCGACCTGCCGGCGGTGGTCGAGCCTAATCGGGTCGTTACGGTCTCTGCTGAGGTCACGGGCAGAATCGAGCAAATACCACAGAATAAAGGCAACGCAGTGCGGGCCGGAGACCTGCTCATCCAGTTAAATGCAGACCTCGTGCGCCCCCAGTTTGAGATCGCAGAAGCGCAGGCCAAGCGCGACCAGCTCGAGTTTGACCGCACGGCGAATCTGGTCAAAGAGAACGCAACACCACAGCGAGACCTTGATGATGCCGCCACCCGGCTGGCCATCAGCAAGGCGAGCCTCGCCGAGGCTCGCGCCCGCCTTAACCGCACCCACATCCTCGCCCCTATGGACGGACTGCTCAACGACCTCTTTGTCGAGGAGGGGGAGTACGTTCAGGCCGACAAGGCGGTGGCCGAGCTCGTGGATACGAATACGGTTAAGGTGGTCGTGGAGGTACCCGAACGCGATGTTGCGTTCTTTGCCATCGGCCAGAAAGCGGAGCTCTTTGTTGACGTGAAGGACGAGCAAAACTCACTGATGGGAACAATCACCTTTATCAGCGAACTGGCCGATGCAAGGACCCGCTCTACACGCATGGAAATCACTTTGGCGAACAAGGAGCGGTTTCTGCGAAGCGGCCAGATTGTGCTTGCCCACCTGACGCGCCGAATTCTCAAGGACGCAATCCTCATCCCGCTGTTGGCCGTAATCCCTATGGAGAACAGCAAGGCCGTTTATGTGGTCAATTCCACACAGGCCGAGCGCCGCGAAGTCGAGCTCGGAGTTATAAAGGGCGACCGTGTCCAGGTCAGGAACGGTCTGAAGCAGGGTGACCGCTTGATTATTTCCGGCCATCGCTTCGTTGCCCCGGGCCAGAAGGTGAACGTTGTATCAGAGAAAAAGTAGCCGCTATGCTTATCACCGACACCTCCATAAGAAATCGAACCACCGTCGCCGTCCTGGGCCTCATCATCCTTTTAATGGGCGGCTACAGCTACATCTCATTGCCCAGAGAGGCCTTCCCGGACATCCCCATCCCATATATCCTCATCAGCACGAACTACGAGGGTGTCTCGCCGGAGGACATCGAGACAACAGTCACGATGAAAATCGAGAAAGAGCTCAACGGCATTCGTGGTGTCAAGGAGATTCGCTCCAGCAGTGCCGAGGGGCTTTCGATGATCAACGTCGAATTTACTCCGGACGTGCCTACCGATGTAGCCCTGCAGCGGGTGCGAGACCGAGTGGACATGGCCAAAGGAGACCTGCCCACCGACGCCAAAGAGCCCGTTATCAATGAGATAAATCTTGCCGAGTTCCCTATCATGCTCATCAGCATCTCCGGTGATGTCTCGCCCATACAGCTCAAGGAAATTGCCGACACCCTGCAGGACACACTTGAGGCGGTGCCCGGCGTGCTCAAGGTAGAGGTGCTCGGTGCGCTTGAACCTGAAATCCGGCTGGAGTTCGACCCCGACCGGCTCGCTACCTATAACCTGATGATACCGGAGATTCTCGCCCTGATTCCTTCGGAAAACGTGAACATCTCTGCCGGCGGCCTGGAAACGCAGGGTACTAAGTTCAACGTTCGCATCCCGGCGGAGCTTGTCACAGCCGAAGAAGTGGACCACCTCCTGATTACCGTCCGGGACGGCAAGCCTATCTATCTGTCGGACGTCGCAAATGTGCGTGCCGCTTTCAAAGACCGCAACAGTTATTCACGCCTCAACCAGGCCGCCAATATCACCCTGAGCATCCAGAAACGCGTTGGCGCCAACGTAGTCCGGCTTTCTGACTACATCAAAGCCCTTATCGACAAGGCCCAGCAGCAGGCCCAAGGTGCGCTCAGGTTCGACATCACTTTCGACATGTCCAAGTACATCCGAAGCACGGTGGCGGACCTGGAAAATAATATCCTGGCCGCTCTCATCCTCGTAACGGGCTTGCTGCTGCTGTTTTTGGGCCTGCGCTCGGCCGCCATCGTAGCCATGATTATACCGCTGAGCATGTTCATTACCTTCTTTCTGATTCAGATGCTTGGCTATACGCTCAACATGATCGTGCTGTTCGGTCTGGTGCTCGTTTTGGGAATGCTCGTGGACAACGCCATCGTAATCGTCGAGAACATCTACCGTCACGTACAGCTCGGGTATAGCCGTTTTGAAGCCGCCAAGCTTGGTGCTCGTGAGGTCGCCTGGCCGGTCACTACTTCAACGCTCACCACGGTGGGAGCCTTCTTGCCCTTGATGTTCTGGCCTGGAATAATGGGCGACTTTATGAAATATCTACCCATCACCCTGTCTCTGGGACTGCTCGCTTCGCTCTTTGTGGCGCTCGTATTCAGCCCCACAATCTGTTCGGCCTGGGCCGGTCATTCGGCCCAACCTCACCAGAGGGACCATTGGTTCATCAGGGGCTACCGAAGGCTCCAGAAAACCGGACTAGAAAATCCCGATATAACTTTATTCCTGGCTGTGTGCCTTTTGGTCGGCATGGTCGTACTCTACGCCAAGATTGGCAAAGGTACGGAGTTTTTTCCGCAGGGAGACCCGGAGAGGGCCAACATCGATGTACGTACGCCCCAGGGCACGAACATACGCGAAACGGACCGCATCGTGCGTCTCATCGAGAAACGCATCGAGCCATACATACCATACATCAAGCACATGGTTACGAACGTAGGCTCCTCAGGCGGCGGTCTGGACCTCATGGCCAGTGCCGGCGGCCCGCACCTGGCTAACATCAGACTCATTTTCTATGACTTCACCGAACGTGAACGTCCTTCCATGGAGGTCATCGCCGAGATTCGAAAGGCTATCGCCGACATCTCCGGAGCCGAGATTAAGCTCCAACGGGAGAGCCACGGACCGCCCACCGGCGCTCCTGTCACCGTGCGAATCATCGGAGAAAATTTCAAAACACTCGAGCATCTCAGCAACAAGGCCCGTCAACAAATCGCTCAGGTGCCGAACATCGTCAACCTGCGCAGTGACCTCGAAGCAACCCGTCCCGAGCTGGCCTTTACCGTCAATCGTCGCAACGCCGTGCTGCTCGGTGTCAACACCGCCGTCGTTGGAAACTTTCTCAAAATGGCGGTCTTCGGAACCGAGGTCGGAACCTATCGCCAGTTCAACGACGAATACGACATCACCGTACGCCTTCCACTTGCCCGGCGGACCAATATCGATGACCTATATCGCCTGCAGATTCCCAACGTATCCGGAAACGCCGTGTCGCTCAGCTCACTTGGCTTTTTCGAGTACCGCGGCGGATTCGGTACCATCAACCGCGTAAATCAGAAACGCGTCGTTACCCTTACCGCTGACGCCGAAGGACGCCTCAGCTCAGAAGTGCTCAGAGACGTACAAAAGAGACTCTCCACGCTTGAGCTGCCGAACGGTTATGAGATCCGCTACGCCGGCGAAAAGGAGACCGAGGACGAGTCACGTGCCTTTCTCGGAAAGGCCTTCGCCATCGCTCTGCTGCTGGTCACCCTCATCTTGGTCATCCAGTTTAACTCACTTATGGTGCCCCTTATCATAATGACAACGGTAATCCTCTCTCTCATCGGTGCACTAATAGGTTTGCTGGTCTGCGGCTTGCCCTTCGGCATCATCATGACGGGTATCGGCGTCATTAGCCTGGCCGGCGTCGTCGTGAACAACGCCATCGTTCTGCTCGCCTATACCCGGCAGTTGCAGCAGCGGGGGATGGACCTCGTCTCCGCTGCAGCGGAGGCCGGCGTTACGCGCCTTCGGCCTGTGCTCCTGACAGCAACAACAACAATAATCGGCCTCCTCCCTATGGCCACCGGCATCTCCTACGACTTCCACACCTTTGCCTGGGCCACCAAGAGCGAGTCCACACAGTGGTGGCGAAATATGGCCGTTGTCGTCATTTTCGGCCTGGGCTTCGCCACCGTCCTGACGCTTGTAGTGGTCCCCTCACTCTACGTCATGCTCAGTCGCCTCTCACTCCGGCTGGGATTCAAAGGGGTGGCCGTCGAGAACCCTCAGGGAAAACCATAGACAGCAATGCCTTTATCACAGTAACCTCAATATGAAACCGATAACTGTCGCTCTGTCGAAAAATTGGTTTGTTCCTATGAAAGTAAAGGGAGTATCGTACAGAAAAAAATCAAAAAGCTTTCTTTCCTGACGACTAATCAGAAGAATGCCGGAAAAATACCTCGACATCGAAGTACGAAATATGCAGCCCAAAAAGCATTGCAGATTTTAGCTCAGGCGGGTAAATTAGAGCCTCTATTGAAAGGGCTTTGGACAACCACAAGGTATTATGTCGCAAACGGACATTATGGTTATAAAGGAGAAGAAAGTGAAGAAGATAGTTGTGTTGCTGTGGTTGGCGATTCTCACCGCTTGCGCGGGTTGCCAGAGCACCTCCGGTCCGGCTCGGCCGCTCATCGGTATTACGAGTGTTTATAAGGTAAATGAGGAAGACAATTCAGCTTCGACTTTAGTAAATTTCGCCTATGTAGAGGCTGTTGCTGAGAACGGCGGCGTGCCGGTAGTGCTGCCGACGGTTACTAACGAAGATATCTTGCAGCGATACGTTCAGGAGCTCGATGGTTTAGTACTGGTAGGAGGTGATGATATCCCGCCTTCGGCTTACGGCCGGCAGCCACACGAAACTGTAAAGGTTATGCCCGAACAGCGCTACGCTTCTGAACGCCGGCTTATCTCGATGTGGTTGTCCAGCGGCAAGCCCATACTCGGCATTTGTCTGGGCATGCAGTTTACAAATGTCGTTTCAGGTGGCACGCTCATCCAGGATATCCCTTCGCAGGTGGGAACACAGGTGGCGCATCGCCGAAAGTACCATCGTGTGCGGATTGTGCCGGGCAGCTCTTTGGCTGAGCTCCTTGGCGCTGAAGAGGCCCTCGTCTATTCTAACCACCATCAGGCGGTCGATAAGCCGGGGAAGAAGCTGAAGGTTATTGCTTGCGCCGAAGATGGTGTCATCGAGGCGATGGAGCGTGTCGAGGGCAGGTTCGGATTGTTCGTCCAGTGGCATCCGGAACAAATGGACGATACCGAGCACCGAAATGCAATCTATAGTGCACTGGTTCGAGCGTGCGCTGCGCGAAATTAGCGTTCTACATAAGAAGGCAGGTAAGTCAGAAGTGGAAATTATAGAAACAAACTCGGACCTTTCGAAATTAGTGAAACTTAAAAAAGACCGTGTGCTGACCATTGGAAATTTCGATGGCGTCCATCTCGGACATCGGGAAATAATCAACGTTGCCCGAAAGCTCGCTGACCAAAGGCTCTCTGAGCTTGTTCTGATGACATTTGAGCCGCATCCTGTAGCTATCTTATATCCCGAAAAAGCACTTGGCGTATTAACGCCGATAGTATTGAAGAAACATTTGCTCAACCAATTTGGTGTGGGTTGCCTGGTAGTTTTGGAAAGCAGCTATAGGATTTTGAACCTTTCCCCAGAGTCCTTTATTGACGAGTTTTTGGTAAGGTCTGTCCGGCCGTCTGTTGTGGTTGAAGGGGAAGATTTTAATTTTGGTTACGGAAGAAGCGGTAACGTCCAGGTACTAAGGGAGCTGGGACAAAAGTTCAGATTCGAAATCGTTATTGTCCCGGGCAAAGAGATTAAACTTATGGACGGACAACGTGCCAGGGTCTCCAGCACACTGATTCGCCATTTGCTGCACAAGGGCAAAGTAGCGGATGCCGCACAAGCCCTGGGCAGATATTATCGACTCTCCGGCCAAACTACTCTGGGCAAGGGAAAAGGCAGAAAGTTAGGATTTCCAACGGCTAATATTGACCCTGTAAATCAGATTATACCTGCTGAGGGTGTCTATGCTGGCTTTGTGGAGATAGCCGACACTGAGGAACAGCTCTGTGAAAGCAAGAACAAGCTCCAGGCCGCATTTAGTATCGGAAGAGCAAAGACTTTTATATCCGACCATCCTTTACTGGTTGAGGCCCACATACTCGGACAAGACCCGGGTGATTTATACGGCAAATACCTCGCGATGGATTTTGTGGAGTTTATCAGACACCAGCGTAAGTTTAGCTCACCCGAGCAGCTCTCCACCCAAATCGCAAAAGACTGCAAAGAAGCAGAAGAAATTTTAACCAAAGAAAGAAGATGATGAGAGACTTTAAGGCTTATGCGACCAGGGCTATAAAGAAAAACAGTAACAATCAGGCTGTGTTCAGAAAATATTGGTCACTACACGGCAGCACTAAATATCTCTGGACAAAGGAAAATCTTATTTCTACAGTTGAGTATGTTAAAAATAAGCAAGGCAAAAAAATGTCTTTATGTATCAGAGGAGACTAAAACAGAGCCCCGAACGTTAGTGAGGGGTAAAAAATAAAAGAAAATAAAACTATTATGGCAACTAACACCGATTTTCAAAAAGCGCTTGATTTAATTAACAAATCCGGCAACATTTTAATTACGACTCATACCAGGCCGGATGGTGATGCCTGCGGCTGTATAGCGGCAATGTCTGATGTCTTGGCAAGTCTTGATAAAAAATGCAAGGCCCTGATGCTCTCCACCATACCGGAATGGTACGAGTTTTTGTTCGCAGAAAAAGTCCCTGTCCTCGGCGAAGATATCCAGCTCGACTGGTTGACGGAAGGGCGGTTCGGTGAATTTGATTTAATAATAATCGTCGATACCAATAGTTACTCGCAACTGGATAAGTTCGGTCAGTATCTAAAGCAGGCCCAGATACCCGTCCTGATAATCGACCACCACGCCACTGCCGATGGTCTCGGAGATGTGGAGCTGGTCGATTCAGAAGCAGCCGCCACTGCTTTGATTGTTCTTGACTTCTCCAAATTTGCAGGCTGGAAAATCACCGAAAAAATCGCCGAGGCGATGTTCGTGGCCATAGCTACCGACACCGGCTGGTTCCAGTTTCGGAATACGGACAGCAGGGTCTATCGCGCCTGTGCCGAACTGATTGACGCAGGGGTAAAACCAATCGAAATCCACGAGGTTTTGTTTCAAAATTTCTCACACCAGCGTTTCAAGCTGATGGTCGCGATGCTCAACACGCTCCAGCTTCACCTTGACGGACGCTTCGCAACGCAGCATATATTGCTACGCGATTTCGAACGTACCGGCGCCTCACACAAAGATACGGAGAATTTAATCAACGAATGCCAGCGAATAAGCACCGTGGAGGTAGCGGCCTTGTTTGTGGAATTGAAGGATGGCAGAATCAGATGCTCGCTGCGAAGCAAAGGCACCATTGATGTCAGCCAAATCGCCGCGAAGTTCAGCGGAGGAGGGCACAAAATGGCCGCCGGCACCTTTCTGCCAGGACCTTTGGAAAATGCAAAAAAGCTCATTCTCTCTGAAATGACAGAAATTTTCAAACAGTTGGACAGCAAATAACTTTCATTTCGGCGGTAAATAATGGGGCATCTCTCCCTTTTCGTTTTGCCGAAACGTCTCTTTCAGAATAGCCCGTCCCTCTTCGCTGTTGGCCGGCACCCATTTCTCATCCCTGACTCTGCGGACAAGCCTGCCTTTCCCCCAGATTTCCGCACCGCTGACTCTCAAATCTACTGAACCAAGACTGCTCTTATCTACATTGGGGTCGGTCGTTTCCAGAAACCCGATAAACGTCTTAGTGGTGTTTGGGTCGTTACTGTAAGTAAATACGTATGCCCTCACACCTGCCGGTTCTCCATTCGCAAGCGGGCCCGAAGGCGCCTCAATCGGCGGTATTTGACCCTTTCTTTCAACAAAAAGTCTTCTGTGCTTCAGGTCGTAGTACCAGTCCTTCTCGTAATTCTCAACTACTACAACCTTCTCCAGTAGTGACAGCCATATCAAAACCCCCACCAGCACTACAAACGATACCGTGCTCACGCCAATAACTAACTTAGGGCTCCGGCTAAGCCATTCCCGTATTGCCAATCGCTCCCACCGTTCTTTGATTTCGTATTTCAGATATCCAAAATCAGGCATTCTAAATCCCATCCAGATATTTTACAAAAAACCTATGATGACACATACCTACATAAGAAAATATCAACTCCTACATTAACATCCTTCTTGCATTTTTATCATTTCCAGTATTCAAAGTGAAAGCCCGCGAAAGACTAAAAAAATTGTACCTCAACTTCACACATAAAGCAATACTTGAAATTACTCAGTTTTGTTCTATGATATTGCAAGAAGTATAAGCTGCAGCCGCATTATAGTGCCTCCTTTTTAAGGGCCGCTAAGCTATGACAAAGAACAATTACTGTAAATTTATACGACTAACACAAAGGGACAGACATTATGGCTGACAGATTCGATACTCACGGAGATTTTAGCTGGTGTGAATTGCTCACAAGAGATGTTGATTCATCCAAGAAGTTTTATAAGGAGCTTCTGGGCTGGACAATGCAAGATATGCCGATGGAAAACGGCAGTTATACTATTTTGAAAACGGATGGCCGACCCGTCGGCGGTATGATGAAGATGCCCCCTCAGGTCCCGTCGGAAGCCCCGCCCCATTGGGGAACATACGTTACCGTGAATGATGTAGATGCGGTAGCAAAAAAAGCACAGCAGCTCGGTGCAAGGATATTGGTGCCTCCTACAGATTCTCCTGATGCCCGCTTCTGCGTATTTGAGGACCCCCAGGGAGCAGTCCTATCGGTTATTAAGTATTCAAAGAAACCTAAATAAAGATAAATATCGTCTTAAATAGTTCCTGTTGCAGAAACAGTATTTGTCATTCCCGCGGAAGCGGGAATCCATCTTTTTTGCTCTGGACCCCTGCTTTTGCAGAGGTGACATCGTAAGTCTTTGCTTTCCACAACAGATACTGACTAAGAATACATTGGGTCAAAAGACCTGATTGTACCCGAAAATAAACCTAATGGCTAAATGCGTCCTCCAGAGTAAACTTGAGGGCCTTCTTTTTATTCCTGGAGCGTTAGCCACTGGTAACGGAACTCCGCTAAATCCTGCCCATCGACCTTGTTGTCATCAATCAAATCAGCCTTTAACAGGCCTCCACTTTTGAGCCATTCTTCAGCCAGGATGCAGTAGTCGTAGAAATTGACAAATCCATCGCCGTTAAAGTCTGCCGAGCCGACCATCTGACCTGGCTGAACGAAGATGCCATAGTCTGAGCCATCCTGTCCATAACTTTGCCAGGCAATAACAAATTTACCATTCTCTGTTATCGCAGCGGCCGGCCGCTTTTGGTCGTCCGTCATATATGTATTGACCTGAAATTCATTGCCAAGGGGCCCGCCTGCGCTGTCATACCGCTGGGCAAATATGTCCCTTTCATTTATGTCGGGGTCAATTTTACTGTCCCACACAATTATAAACCGCCCCAGCTCATCCATCGCTGCCTGCGGATTTTGTTGTGGCCCTTCAATGGTTGTATTGACTATAAACTGCCCACTTACAGCCGTGCCCTCAGGATTGTAGCACCGGACGTGAATATCATCCTGACCGGCCAGCTTAGGGTCACCATCCCACGCCACCACAAAATTCCCTGCCTTATCCATCGCAATTGAAGGTTCCGTGATGGAGCTGAATCTGATTGTGCTTAACTCGAAAGGCTCCGTCTTAGCTGTACCTTCTGCGTTGTACAGGCGGGCTATTATTGAGTTGCTGCTTTTATCCAGCAACCAGACAACAGCAAAATTCCCATCGGCATCCATTGCCGCATCCGGATAACGGCTGTCTGATGCTTCCTCGTTAATGACAAACTCAGGACCAATGCTTGAGCCGGTGCTATCATACAACTGCCCACATATTCCCTTTTTGCCCTGCTCAGGAACATTCATACTCTCCCAGACAATGACAAAGCCGCCATCGTTACTCATCGCAGCGCTTGGGTAAAGTTGTTTGTCGTTGGTATAGGTGTTGACACGGAACTCGCTGCCGATAGGCTGGCCATTGGCGCTAAAACGTCTGGCAAATATATCTTCCTTATCTTCTCCCGGCCCATACCAAGCAACCACAAAATTACCGTCGGCGTTCATTGCAACAGATGGCTCTCTTTGGTTACCGCTGGTTGTAGTATTAATCCGAAATTCATCACTTAGGGGTTTGCAGTTTGGGTCGAAACGCCTTCCAAAAATGCCGTTCGAGCTGCCGTCCTGAAGATAGCTGTTCCAGACTATGACAAAATTGCCCTCAGCATCCATCGCGATGGCAGGATTCTCCTGCTTATTGGATGTGTGTGTATTCGCCTGGAAATCGGCCGTGCAGGTCATCGCTGCAACTAAAGTTATTGCCACCGCCGTCAAATAACTCCGTTCGAATGCCAAAATGCCATCCTCCTTTGATTCATTGTTCTTTGCGTTATTAAAGGAAACCAGGGTAGCACCCTCAAACTTGTTTGGGGGTGGTCTCATCAAACCTCTCGTACATCTTTCCTCCACAACAATTTCATTTATTTTGCAAACATCGATATAATGCGAATCTACATTCTAACGGCTTAGTCCCACCTGTCCAGAAAAAAAAAGTTTTTTTCCCCTATGAATTTCAAATCACAAAAAATAATAGCATAATCTCTCGATTATGCCCTCATTCAACCTATTATTCACTTATTCAATAGGTTCTGTCTGAAAACTCTGCCGATAGTTCAGGGTGAGCCCAAATTCTCTGACTCGCCCCCCGATACCGGCCCCAGAATCAGCGTTGGACAAGCACCAGGAATGGGGCAAGTGAGTTTTCAGACACAGCCTAATCAAAAGGACTAGATACTATTTTTTTATGGTGCAGGCCATCACATTTTCCGCATCTCTCCACAATTCCCGCCAAAATGAATATCGCAGTCGAAGTTGCCAAATGCGCCTCTGGCGGGATCCGCCGCAGGCGGAATCAATACAAAAAACACCCCTCTTCACGGCCAACCCGGTCCACAGAAAGCCCCCCAATGGCGGATAGAAATTCCCCAGCAAGCATACCATAGAACTGTAGTGACCGGCCCGAATTAAGTCCTGGCACAGATGAGAAAAACCGGCAAAACCCTATGAAATATCTGGGCTAATTCTTGCTTGCCCTTCGTAACGATTATGTATTGTAACTTCTTATCCGGAATGTTGTTATACACCGCCGTAAAAGATACGCCACAAACTGATTTTGAGGCCTGATTTTTTGAACAAAATCACCGAATCAAACGTATAACAATGTTTGGAAATAAAAAATAAAAAAATAATTAAAAAAATCTTGACGAACTGTCGATAACGTAATAGAATTTATTATTAGGTGTTGGCTGATATGTGTAACAGCCCACTGGAAAGGAACAGGTTAGGGTTTTGAAAAAAATTTTGATAATGCTGTGTTTTTTTGACTTAAACTGCTGACGGGCATGCATTAATGTCCGCTTTTGAGGACCGCTGGCAGTTTAAGCAGCGGTTTTTTTTTGCTCTTTTGTAAGTTTATAGTTATAACCTACGAGCCTTTTCGATTGACTGTTTGCTATGGACTATGTACTATTGGCGCACTTGAGCATCCTTTGAAGTTTCGCCTGAACATCGCCGATTCATTAGTAAATAGAAAATAATAAATAGTAAATCGGTATTGGGCTCGTAGCTCAGTTGGTTAGAGCGCACGCCTGATAAGCGTGAGGTCGGTAGTCCGAATCTACCCGGGCCCACTTTAATAAGGAAATCCGAAGCCCGAAATCCTAAATTCGAAACAAACTCGAATGACCGAAGTTAAAGTGCTCAAAACAAAGTTTTGAATTTGGGAAGTTTGAATTTTGATATTGTTTCGGATTTTGATATTCGGATTTCGTATTTCCGCGAAGCGGGCACGGGGACGTAGCTCAACTGGGAGAGCGCCGGCTTTGCAAGCCGGAGGTTGCCGGTCCGAGCCCGGTCGTCTCCAGTCTGCGAAGCTTTAGCGGAGCAGAATAAATTCTCTTAGCTAAAGCGAAGTAGAAAATAAGCCCTACAAAGCCTTGGCAAAGTAGGGGTTCTTTGAAAAGTTAATATGCAGATGCGTGGGATTATAATTGTATAATTCCAGACAGGCTTTTCGTTATAAAGCGAAGGGCTTGTTAATATGAGCGCTCATTTAGGCGATTTAACCTGTTCAATCATAGATTGATATGGTCAAGTTACTAAGGGTGTATGGTGGATGTCTAGGCGTCGAGAGGCGATGAAGGACGTGGCAGGCTGCGATAAGCCCGGGGCAGGTGTCGAGCAACCGTTAATCCCGGGATCTCCGAATGGGGAAACCCGTCGTCACTGGGCAACCAGATGGCCTCATCGCTGGCTGAATGCATAGGCCAGTGGAAGCTAACGCAGGGAACTGAAACATCTAAGTACCTGCAGGAAAGGAAATCAAACGAGACTCTGTTAGTAGCGGCGAGCGAAAGCGGAACAGCCCAAACCAGAGAGCTTGCTCTTTGGGGTTGTGGGCGCCGGTAAGCAGTTAAAAAGGCATCGCGAGCAGAACGGTCTGGAAAGTCCGACCACAGAAGGTGATAGTCCTGTATGCCAAAGCGAGAGCCCTGCGTTACTGCCGGCGTTCCAGAGTAGCACGGAGCTCGTGGAACTCTGTGTGAAACCGGGGGGTCCACCCTCCAAGGCTAAGTACTACTCGACGACCGATAGTGAAAAGTAGGGCGACTGAACGATGAAAAGTACCCTTATTAAGGGAGTCAAAAGCACCTGAAACCATACACCTACAAGCTGTGGGAGGGCTATGACGTGCTCTTCGGAGTGCGTAATGCCTGACCGCGTGCCTTTTGCATAATGAGCCGGCGAGTTACCGTCTGTGGCAAGGTTAAACAGTTAAGCTGTGGAGCCGTAGCGAAAGCGAGTCTTAACAGGGCGAATCAGTCGCAGGTGGTAGACGCGAAGCCAGGTGATCTACCCATGGCCAGGTTGAAAGGGATGTAAAAATCCCTGGAGGACCGAACGCACCAGCGTTGAAAAGCTGGGCGATGAGCTGTGGGGAGGAGTAAAAGTCTAATCAAACCTGGAGATATCTCGTTCTCTCCGAAATAGCTTTTGGGCTAGCCTTGAGCTACTACTTTACGGGGGTAGAGCTACTGAATGGGGACGGGGGGCCACCAGCCTACTCACCCCAACCAAACTCCGAATACCGTAAAGATTATCTCAGGAGTCAGACTGCGGGGGATAACCTCCATGGTCGAGAGGGAAACAACCCAGATCGCCAGCTAAGGTCCCGAAATTCTGCTAAGTTCATAAGGAAGTTGGATTGCCGTGACAGCCAGGATGTTGGCTTAGAAGCAGCCACCATTTAAAAAGTGCGTAATAGCTTACTGGTCGAGCAGTTTGGCGCCGATAATGAACGGGAATAAGCAGAACACCGAAGCTGCGGACCAGCACTTACTTTGAGAGTTCACCATCTTATAACGTTAAATTCGAAATCCGAATCTCGAAATTCGAAACAAATTCAAATGACCAAAATCCAAAACTTTATGTTTCAGCCATTTGAACATTTGAATTTTGATACGCCTTTTAGAAGCGTATGTATCCATATTGTTTAGTATTTTGGATTTCGTGCTACGAATTTTAATAGAAAATTTGATTGTGGATTCTCATAGTAAGTGCTGGTGGTAGGAGAGCGTTGCTGTCAGCGTTGAAGCCGTACGGAAACGAGCGGTGGAGCGTCAGCAAGTGATTATGCCGGCATGAGTAACGATAAAACAGGTGAGAATCCTGTTCGCCGAAAGCCTAAGGTTTCCTGGGGAAGGTAAATCCGCCCAGGGTTAGTCGGCCCCTTAGTCGAGGTCGAAAGGCGTAGACGATGGACAGCAGGTTAATATTCCTGCACTATGTTGCTGGACGAAACAAGTGACGCATTCTCAAAGGTCATCCCGTGATTAGTCGTGCGGGTTGAGAAATCTCGAGGCCAATTTAAGATGCCAAAGTGGCTGGAGAGAATGCCGAGAAATAGCTTGTGTAGGTTGAAGGCAGCGTATCCGTACTAAAACTGACACAGGTAGGCGAGGAGAATATCCTCAGGCGCTCGAGAAAACCGCCCTTAAGGAACTAGGCAAATTGACCCCGTAAGTTAGCGATAAGGGGTCCCTCCAGATGCGCTTGATTTCAATTGAGCGTATGCT
>JBAQFY010000124.1:0-4436 GCA_049287505.1 Sedimentisphaerales bacterium
GAATTAACCACTAATATCAGGCTTTTGAAGGAAGGAGGTAGTGGCAGGCCGTAAAAAGTTACCCCGGGTAGATAAATTAGTGAGCGCGAAAATTGTTATCCGTTCTCCGTAGTAGTCTTACTACGAAGGATGAATCGGTCGTTTTGTATTTCTATTTTTTTTAGGAGGATGGGTATGTGTAAAAAACTAATTCCTTTTTATATAATTTGTCCACGCAACATCCATTATGACGGATTGATGAAATTCATAAGCTCGTCATCTCGCGAATGTTTATGCATCCACAAAGTATTTTAACTTGAAGTTTTTCACCAAGAACAGATTACAAATATTAGCAAATAGGAGAAAACAAGATGTTTCACCAATTATCTAAACAAATTTTACTCGGTATTTTTGTCGCATTGTTGTTACTAACAATGCCGGTCTATGGTATAAAAAACTTCAACTACAAAATCTCCAACTACGGAGGTGCACACCAGATATGGTTTGAAGCCGAGGATCACGATGAACGCAATCCCGACACTGCTCAGTATTACCCTGTTGTTGATGCGGCTGATGCTTTCGGTAAGGCAATTACCCGGGCAGGCGGCGCCGGCGGCATGATTCGCTGGACGTTCGATATCAGTGCAGCCGGTGGCAAGGGAGGTACCTGGTATTTCTGGGCACGACAAATCAATCCAGAAAATTCGTCGGATTATATGCTCGTGGAGGGAGACCCGGATGACGCAGATATTCCCACTGGCCCATCCTTTCCCGGGGGGGATGGAGCAGCACCGTTCGACAACGCAGATGACCGAATTTTTGAAATAGATGTCGGACCTGCCTGGGGTTGGGGCCAGAGCTGGGGAATAGAGGGTCATACTAAAGAACTTCAAAATGGTGAGAACACGATGTACATCTTTCACAGGCAAGGGAATGATACCGTGTTCTGGGATGTCTTTATGTGGACAGATGGTGCTAACTATGTGCCCACCGATGAGGATTATCAAAATGCCACGACAGCTCCTCTTGGCAAAGCCTTTAATCCAAGTCCGGCTAATAAGGCCCTATATGAGGATACGTGGGTGAGCCTTAGCTGGAGGCCGGGAGATTCCGCGGTCTCTCACGATGTATATTTCGGCGAGAATTTTGACGATGTGAACGCCGGCGCCGAGAGCACATTCCAGGGCAACCAGCCCTCCACGTATTTTGTTGTTGGTTTTCCCGGATTTCCTTATCCGGACGGCCTTGTTCCGGGCACAACTTACTACTGGCGAGTCGATGAGGTTGAAGCTGATGGCACGACGAAATACAAAGGCCACGTCTGGAGCTTTACAATTCCCTCCAAGACCGCATACAACCCCGAGCCGGCTGACGGCGCCAAATTCATAGACCCAGAAGCAGACCTTAGCTGGACGGCAGGTTTCGGTTCGAAACTGCACACTGTATATTTCGGCGAGAATTTTGACGATGTGAATAATGCCGCCGGAGGACTCCCACAGGGAACTACAACCTATACTCCCGGTCCCCTTGAGTTAGAGAAGGTTTACTACTGGCGTATCGATGAATTCGATGGTTTCGGCACGCATAAAGGCGATGTCTGGAGCTTTACGACCGCAAAGGCCGGCGGTGGCGTAAAAGGCAACTACTACAGAGGTATGGATTTCGGCAATCTCGTCCTGACCCAAATGGACCCCCAAATCGACTTTAACTGGGGCACGGGCGAACCGGATCCATCGGTCGGTGCTGATCAGTTCTCAGTCAGATGGGTTGGGCAGGTGGAAGCGGCATTTACTGAGCCTTACACCATCTATACCATGAGCGACGATGGTGTGCGTCTATGGATAGATGGTCAACTGCTTGTTGATAACTGGACCAACCACTCGGCCACTGAGAACAAGGGAACAATTGACCTTATGGCCGGACAGGTATATAGCCTTGAGATGGAATATTATGAAGATGGCGATGATGCAGTGGCAGAACTGCGCTGGAAAAGCCCCCGCACACCAAAGCAGTTAATTCCACAGGGTGCACTGTCCCCACCTGTAAAGGCCAGTGGTGCGTATCCGCCTAACGGTGCGGTGGATGTAAAGCAGACATCGATTCTTACCTGGAAGCCCGGAGAACATGCAGTCTCGCACGAGGTGTATTTCGGCACTGACCAGGAAGCCGTGCTCAATGCCAATACTGGTTCACCAGAGTATAAAGGCAGCCGGAATCTTGGCTCAGAGAGCTATGACCCCGGAAAACTCCAGTGGGATACCACTTACTACTGGCATGTTGATGAAGTTAATAACCTCAACCCGGAAAGTCCGTGGGTAGGCAGCCTCTGGAGCTTTACGACGGCCAACTTCCTTGTCGTGGACGATTTTGAGGATTATGATGTTGGAAACAACGAGATATGGTGGGCATGGAAAGATGGGATTGGCTATGCCTCGCATCCTACTTTATCGCCCTATCCGGGTAACGGGACAGGCTCAATGGTTGGCGATGAAACCACTGCTTCTTACACCGAAGAGACTATCGTTCATGGAGGCAGCCAAGCGATGCCGTTATTCTACGACAACAATCAGCAGGGCAAGTTCAAGTATTCAGAGGCGGAGCTGACGTTGACTTATCCGCGTGACTGGACCGAAAATGGTGTTAAAACATT
Organism: Sedimentisphaerales bacterium; assembly: GCA_049287505.1. GTDB lineage: Bacteria > Planctomycetota > Phycisphaerae > Sedimentisphaerales > Anaerobacaceae > NIOZ-UU13. The sequence goes on from JBAQFY010000124.1 coordinate 2,630, forward strand.
GACTATCTGGTTCAGAGGCAATCCTACAGGTTTGTTAGAGGAACCGGCCGGCATCTACACGATGACCGCCTCAGGCGTAGATATTTGGGGTACGGTTGATGAGTTCCGATATGCCTGGAAACAATCATCCGGTGCCGGGACGATTTCGGCACAGGTGCTCAGCGTCCAGAACACCGACCCCTGGGCCAAGTGCGGCGTGATGATTCGTGAGACGCTTGACCCAGGCTCGAAATTCGCTGCGGTTTATATCACACCCGGCAACGGATGCAGATTCCAAGGTAGGCTGACTCCTGGCAGCAGCGCCACAAGCGACACTGGCGTAGAGACCCCTGAGCAAACAGCAATCACAGCACCCTACTGGGTGAAATTAGAGCGTGACGCCGCCGGCAACTTTAACGGCTACTACTCCAGTAACGGCGTTACCTGGCAGGCAATGTCATGGAATCCGCAGAGGATTTCAATGAGTCCGAATGTTTATATCGGCCTGGCATTGACCAGCCATAGCGCGGGTGTGACTTGCGTGGCTGAATTCTCCAACGTCCAGACCACCGGCACTGTTACTCCGATGATTTGGACTCACGAGGCCATCGGTGCCACTATGGCCAGTAACGACGCGGAGCCGATGTATGTTGCTCTCAATGGCAGCGCTGTGGTCGAGCACGATAATCCAAATGCGGCTCTGATAGACACCTGGACGGAATGGAATATCGACCTGCAGGCTTTTGCAGACCAGGGCGTGAACCTTGCAAATGTCAATACGATTGCTATTGGTTTCGGCGACAAGAAGAATCCACAGCCCGGCGGTTCAGGCACGATGTATATCGATGATATTCGGCTGTACCGTCCTCCAGAGCCGGCGCCGTAAGCCGGGATTCATCAATTAAGATTGCGCGGTTGATATCAAATTCGCGTCAATCAGGGCCTATGCCGAATTAGTAGGTGTTTAGCCAGACAACTGAATCAGCAGTTTCCTGATGTGGCACGGGCTTCCCTGCTGCGACAAGCGTAGCACGGCGAGCAGCCCGTGAAAACACGGCCAAGATGGCGGCCGTGCCACCAAAAAATCAACAGCGGCTAAACACGTACCCGTCGAAGACGGGACGGGGCGAGCTAATAAAAAAAGGCCGGCTTTTAAAGACCGGCCTTTTTTGCTGACATAAATTACCCGGTGGTTTTAGAATGCATACGACACACCCACGCTGCACCAGAATTCATCTGAAGGATTGACGTCACTTTCCCAGGATGATTGATAGTAAACTCCCGGACGGAGAGTACAGTCATAACCAAGGTCAAAGTCTGTTGAGACTCCGAAGACAGCGTGCGACCAGTCGCGGTCCACACCTGCCACGCCATCGTTATAGACCATTGCTGCAGAGAGATGTAGAATCTGCTCCGGAGTCTCCGGTAGCAGGCCTTCTACGGGCAGGTCGTAGTCGAGTCCCAGGATGTGTAGCCAGCCAGAATACTCGCCAACAAGGGAATTTCCTTCGGATGCCCACATCTTAATAATGGTATAGCTTGGGACGACGCCTTCGGGGCAGATTTCCGGAAAGGAAAGAGTTGCAAACATTTCCTGCAGGTCAACATCACTGGAAACATTCGGGAAGTCATAATAGACCCACCCAATCTTGTAGTCGGTGGCGTAAGTTTCGTTCTCATAGATGGTGTTGCCGTAAGATAAGGTGAAGTGCAGACTCTCGTCATTTTCGTATCCGCTTGAATTGGCCCTTATCCAGAGAACATTTAGTCCAAGTCCCGTGCCATAAAGGTCCAGGTCGATACTGGGCTGAATGGCGCTCTGGCTACG
>JBAQFY010000125.1:0-35186 GCA_049287505.1 Sedimentisphaerales bacterium
CTTTTACCCTCTCTGGCTAACAAATAATCTTCCATAACCACCAGGCTTTAGCCGTATGTTTTGCCGGTTTCATCCACGTAAATAGTGCCTGTTGCCTGTTTTATCATTTTAACTGCCTTGGGTACCTCGTCCAGCTTTGGGACCTTGAATAGTTTGCCACACTTTCGGCAGTTGATCCTTCGGTCAGCAGCACTACTATCAAGCAGCCAGGCACTGCCGCATTTCGGGCATTGTGCGATAATCTGCATCGGTATATTCCTTATGCCAAGAGCCGAATACTAAATAATTAGGAAATCAGGCCATCGGGAAACCAGGATAAAGAACATCATAAAATCAGGATACAAGGAAAAAACAAAGTTAACCTTATATTTTTGTAACCTGATAACCTCTAAACGCCGTCCAAAACTAACTTAAACCCAAAATATTCTATCCACGGAATTGATAGCTATCCATAAGAAATTTCCTTCCTGTTCCATAATATAGCTCATAATATAGCTTCTGCCCAAAGGGTATCACCTTAGATACAAAAACCAGGTTCCGTGGCTGAGGTCGGTGAGATTTCTCTTGATTTAGCTGCCTGAATCTGCTAAAATGATTAGTGTTGGGGGATGGAATGAGAAAAAGAATTTCATGCAAAGTTATTAGAACTATTCCTCTTAGCAAGAGCAGCAGTGAGCTGCGCCATTCAAGCAGGTCGAACGACCAATTTCATAACATCAGCGATGCTGGTGCCAGAACCACAAACACAAAAAAGTGGGTTTGGGGAACGGCTGCGAATGCTCAGGAACGGCACACCAGTAACTCAGTTACCTATACAGACCGGCTGGACATAACAAAAATGTCCATCGACGATTGTCTGACAGCACACGTACTCGATTTGTACGTTTAAACGCTTAGCTTTTTATGAGCAGCAGGCATCGAGGCCGAGCAGGCAGTCTATATCAAATCTTTTAAGTAACGTCTTAGGTAATAACGGCATTGTGATAGTATTACCGCAGATACCATTATAGTAACGAAGACATCGGGCGAGACCTCATTTATCACAACGGCCAAGGCTGTACCTGCCGCGGGAGGGTGCTCTACATCCAAAGCTACCATAATAAAAATAGCAATTCCCACTCCGAGAGGATATCCAAGAAAATACGGCAGTGCGGCAAAATAGAATATAGCCCCCGAGGCTAAGCCAACCAAATGGCCGCCAATGACGTTCCTTGTTTGTGCGGAGGCAGCGGTAGGCATTGCGAATACGATAAAAGAGGTAGCACCCATTGCACTAATCACGACAATTTTACCCTTGCCCAGAACGAGGACAATGATAAACAGAGCAACGGCGGCCAAAAAGCTCTGCCAGATGTAATATTTCCAAAGCTTTTTGAATTTCTCCCAAATCGGTGTATGTAGTGTTATATGACGTATCACCATCACCATTTTTTGCATTCCCACTTTGCGAACCTCCCCCAATCAGGCGCAAGCCCAAGCTGCATTGGTACAGAACAAAATGTGGCCACTTTATTACATAGTAGCTCCCACGTTACAAATAAAAAAACGGCGAGGTACGTGTAACCTTAGGAGCTCTAAGAATACAATTTCCTCGCCGAGCTTATGGAATCCGTTCAGGCTCCTGATTAGACCATCCATGGTCGGCCCTGCGATTTAAGACTTTTTATTTTAAGATTTTTATATACCAAAGTTTATGATGTTTTCTGCGGCTCGTTTGATGTTTTTCGGGCTTTCAAGTTGACCGGACACCAACAGCTCTCTTGCCTTCTGTACAGCCTGCGTGTCCGTTTTTGGGGCTTGCATCGCCCTTTCAATAAAAGAGGCATAATCGACCTGTATGGAGGCATCCACATCGTTATCCGGATGAGCTGCCGCAGAATTGGGCTGGCTGGATGACGATTTTTCCAGGAAGCCGTGAATTTGATTAGCATCTACTTTTTCAATCATTGCACTATGGCTCTTTTCAGAATTCTATATCTACGATTCTTTTCGCTTATTTTTGATAAAACTTTACGATTTTTTTCGAATTATTCATTTTTTCCTAAAGTTAGGGCCTCAACTATAGCGTTTCCGCCATCTCATAACTTACGAACTTTATAAATTCAAGCGAGCTGACAACCGCTAACTGCTCATGCAAAGGCGCATAGCCCGAGCGCTTTTGTGAGCGAAAATATTCTCTTATGCGATATTCGGTTGTTTTATCGGCACTGTCCCAAACCTGCTCAATGGCCCATAACAATTCTCCATCTCTGAGGTCAATAAGCTTCAAGCGAAGTCCAATAGTCATATGAGGATAAGGTCCGAATTCAGTAATAGTTCCAAGCAATACTGCATCGCACTTTAACGTCTCACGAATTGCCACTAACTGGTCAAGGGTATATTTCGAGCCCAGGTCCAGCTGCAAACTTCGCCACGAAGGGTCATTCTGCCGGACAACAGTTAAACCGAAAATCTGTTTCTTTTGCAATGCCTGGTATAGCTTTTCGGTTACATCGGTGGAGACTTCCGGATAACTCGAATTGTTGTCCAGCTCAACAATAGCAACCCTTCCAACCGTAGTTAAGCTCTTATTCGGATTCAGATAATAGAAGTCGGCTGCCGGTGCGGAAGCTCTATAATAAGCAATGCACCCCGATAAAAGAGCTGCCGGCAATAACAATATTATTGCGACTCGTGACCGGTGCCCTACCACTCGCCAGATGTGAGTCAAACCGCAAGCGACTAACAACGAGCGGCGAGTGACCAGATGTGATAATATGGTTCTCGAGCTATTCATTCGATTCACCTAACATCAGTTTTTTCTAATTTTCAGACTGGCCTGGTTTACTTGCCGATGCGACGGCAGCCGAGCTTGTATCCTCACCCTGGGCCGATTTCGTCTTGACCTCACCGCCAAGAACTTTAAGTATCTTAAGCAAAGCCTCCAATTGGGCTGTTTCGGCATCACGCATTTCATCACGGAAACCAAGGATATCGGTTTTCCAATTATTCAACTCGATGCGCATTGTCATTAAAAGGTCATTTGCTTCGCTTAACTCTTTCTGCGCCTGCTGTAATTGAGCTTCAAGAGTAACGAGCTGGTCCTTAAGCTGCTGGTTCCTTGTGGTAAGGTCCCGGTTTTCCTGCCGCAGTACAGCCGCTTCTTCAGAGAGTTTGGCGTGCTTTTGCGACAATTCCATCGCGGACTCTATGACAGTCGGCTTCTGCAAAGCAGATTCCTGAAACCTTTTTGCTACGGAATCACTCTGCTGTTTTTCAATAGACTCGGACAGGACAGCAACCTCCGGCGGTTCCTGTACCGATACGCAGTTCGATAACAAAAATATCGGCACTAATGAAATCAGTAAAATGATTGTTTTTTTGTTAGTTTGCATTGTACTTTTCTCCATTTATTTGGTTTGGTCAGGTACTTCGGGCGCACCATTTTGCTTTTCGGCAGCCTCCGGCGCTTCGGCACCGGCATATTCACATCTTAAATACATTCCTGTACCGCAGGAACAGGTTATTTCTACAACAGCGAATTCGGGCCGGCTTTCCACGATACGCACCTTTGGCTCAGCTAAGGCTGTGCCCTGCTGTTTCGGCCGGCCCAGCTCAGGCTGCACAATATCGAGAGTGAACCGGCCTTCGAGCTGAACGTCGCTTTCCTTTAGAATCCGTCCTGCTGTTTTTCCCATTTATTATCTTAATCCTTCTAATTAATTCCGCCAAAAGACAGCGTATTCCGCCTATGGCGGATCTTCGACTACGATATTGATGAGCGATGGTTTATTATCTTTCATTGACTATTTTTTTTAATGTGTTTTCCAACCGTTAATCACCAATCGGCAATTTTTAGTCAAGCGCAGTAATCAACCCCTGTACCGTCGGAATTCCGGTCGCTTCGGTTTTCCGTCCACCCCTGGTCTGAATTGTCCGGGCCCTGGGCGGCTTCATCCACGGACTCGTTCAATTCACCTTCGGGGAATTCCTCTTTTTCCTCATTTTCCTGGTGTAACTCCTGGCGACGTTTTCTTTCTTCACGCTGCTTCGCGGGAGTCAAACCAGTGATACTTTGCAAACCTTCGACCGGTTTTATTATATTGGAATCATAATCCGCCATCTTTCCATTGCCTCAATTTAACAAACAAGTTAAATAAAGCACTTGCGTGCAGCTGGCTGACACGCGACTCGGTAATTTCGAAAATCTCGGCAATCTGCTTCATTGTCAGGTGCTGCTGGTAATAAAGCAGGATAAGCTGCCGCCGTCTCTTGGATAACTGTTGTATCGCTTCAGCTAACTTATCTATAAGCTCTGCTCGTTCGATCTGCTCATCAGGAGCCCTCGTATTAGCTGCGGCTAAAAGATTACCCATCGCAGGCAAATCCTCTCCAAAGCCATCGAGTGAGATAAAATGCTGTGTACGAGAGTTTTCGAATGTTTCATAAAGCTCATCAATAGTGATTCCAAGTTTTTCGGCTAATTCGGCATCAGTAGGGGTTTTGCCCGTCTGCTCAAGAATTTTCCGGCTGAGCCGCCGGGCATCTTGAATCCTCTTGTTGAGATTTGCAGGCAGTAAAGATGAGCCTCTCAATTCATCAAGAATAGCTCCTTTAATCCTAATATAAGCATAGGTTTTGAACTCAGCGTGGCGGGAGGGGTCGAAATCGCGGGCAGCTTTAACCAACCCCACAGCTCCTGCGGAGACCATATCTTCAAATAATAAGGGAGGTTTCAGGTACGTTACCACCTGCCTGACTACCTTGTGAACCATAGGCAAAAGCTCGGCTATCTGCTCATTTTCGACTACGCCTTTAGCTGACCTTTTTTGGCCGGAATATGCACGCAGGGCAACACTATTTAGATGCTTTCGGCTATCTTCTAAGGTCTGCAAAGTCGATATATCGGCTTTGGTGTTACTAACAAACTGAACTTCACAGATGTTTTTAGCCTTCACTGCCACTGTCTTTTTCCTTTTGTTGATTCATCTGGTTCGTAATCATCGCACTCATCAAAATAGCGTTTACGGCCTTTACTGCCCAAGCTACCACTATATACGCAAGCAACGCACCGGCGAGTGCCCTTTTGCAACAGATAAACGGCGAAACACCACTAATCCAGCCGATTATGCCCACGCCGAAAAAACATATCACGGCAATACTTACTGCGATTGAGCGAACATGTAACGGCATAATCCTTATCCCTTGTCTATTGTCTATTTTCTATTGACTATTGACTATTAGTGCTTTGTCAAGGGTGCTTTGAGGGTTGTCATTCCGCACTTGATGCGGAATCCAGTACCATCCAATAAATCTGGATTCCCGCTTTCGCGGGAATGACAAACCATCATTTGAGCCTTTACAGACCTTTAGTTTGGAATTCGAGATTGCAGCAAACACCGGATGCTCAATGCCGTATGCTCGATGCTCGTCGAGAATCGAGAAACGACTATTTTCTCTCAATAGTCAATATTCAATTGTCAATAATCAATCACTTATCACGTTGCCCCCCTGCTAACCTGCTAAAGCAGGGGTAAGCTGTTCCTTTCTTTCAGATATTGTCGTCGTCTGCTGGATGGATATGGTTTCAACTGGTTCTACTTCAGTTCCAAGCACGATTTCGTCATAAGCTACGACCGGCAAAAGCGGCACTGTTCGTGATAGCATTACGGCCAGCGGTGAACGTAACCTTGAATCACACAACAAAACCACTTTGTCCCTGCCTTTATCCATTGCTGCCTTCCAGGCTAGCGCGGTTTTTCTACTTATATCCATTGCTATCTCGGCAGGTAAAGTTAGGTTTATTCCATCCTTTTCCTGTCGCAAGGTTGAGACCATTTGGTGCTCGAGCGCCGGTTCCATTGTTATGGCTGAAATTTTGCCGGCCTCGTTTTTATACATCTCGGTAATAGTTCTGTTCAGGCATTTACGAACCATCTCGGTTAAGATATCGGTGTTTTTGGTTTTTGAGGTGTTCTCTCCCAATGATTCAAGTATGACAGTCATCTCACGAATCGGTATTGCATCTGTCAGAAGGTTCTTAAGGACGCGCTGAAGCATTCCAATAGGTACTTCTCCATTGGTACCGACAACCTCACCGACCAAAGAGGGCTGAGTTTTGCGAAGCCGGTCAACGAGAAGCTGAACGTCTTCGCGGGTCAATAATTCGTCTGCGTGTTTTTTCAGTGTTTCAGATAAATGAGTAATAAAAACAGATTCGGGGTCGATTACAGTATATCCGTTTAGTTCGGCCTTTTCCTTGTCGGCCGGTGCAATCCACAAAGCAGGCAATCCATAAACAGGTTCAGTAGTTTTTATGCCCTCAACTTTTGTCTGAACATTACCGGCATCCATTGCGAGGAACATATTGGGCTCTAATTTTCCTTTTGCCACCATATGGTCGAGAATCCTAATCTCATAAGTGGTAGGTTCAAGGTTTATATTGTCCTTGAGGCGAACCAGCGGAATAACGATTCCAAGCTCCTGAGCAAACTTTCTCCGCAGCGCTCCGATGCGGTCGAAAATAGCACTATCTTTGCGAGGGTCCACCATACTAATCAATCGCACACCGACCTGCACCGAAACTCTGTCAATGTCGAGCAAGTCTTCGACCGGCTGTTTCTCGGCTTTTGCCAGTTGCGCTGACTTTTCGAGCTTTTTGGGACGACGTTTCCCAGAGATGTCCACAGTCCGTCCAGTTAAAGCAGCACCTGCAGCCAATAATAGAAACGGTACAGGAGGCAGGCCGGGCACAAGGGCCAACGCAGCAATGATGAAAGCTGCTATCGTCAGCGGCTCGCCGGCCTTAAGAAACTGCCTGCTAAGGTCCTGACCGACACTATACTTCGAGGAGATTTTGGTCACCAGAAAACCCGCACTTATGGAGATTACCATCGAAGGTATCTGGCTGACAAGCCCGTCGCCAATGGAAAGAATGGAATAAGTCCTTACGGCACCGGAAATAGTCATACCGCGTGAGTAGCCCATAGCTATACCGCCGATGATGTTAATAGCGGTGATTATGAGTCCGGCCTTTGCATCGCCTCGAATGAATTTGCTGGCACCATCCATTGCGCCGTAAAATTCACTTTCTTTGACAATTTTTGCTCTTCGTTCGTTGGCCTGCGTTTCGGTAATAATTCCCGCGTTAAGGTCCGCGTCAATTGCCATTTGCTTGCCCGGCATAGCATCAAGTGTAAAACGGGCAGCTACTTCACTTATTCTCTCAGCACCTTTTGTAATTACAATGAATTGGATAACAACAAGAATTAAGAAAATTACTAAGCCTACGACGAAACTGCCGCCGGCAACAAGACCACCGAAGGTCTGTATAATTTTTCCGGCATCGCCCTGTAAAAGTATCAATCTTGTTGAGGCCACATTAAGAGAAAGGCGAAACAGTGTTACGAAAAGAAGCAGCGAAGGAAAGGTGGATAATTCGAGTGCCTCTTTTGAGGAAAGAGTAATTATTAGCACAGCCACAGCCAAAGAAATACTACAAGCCAGAAGTATATCCAGCAATGGCGTCGGCAGCGGAATTAGAAGGGTGGCAAGAATCGTCACCAGACCGACAGCCAAAATAATATTGCTGTGGGACATGAAAGGCACCCAGAGGGTGTTCGGTCCCGGTGCTTCTGGTGCATTTGATTGTACAGAACCTGCCATCAGAATTCCTTCTCAAATTTATCATCCGGCTGCAACAGCGTCACCCAGGCCAAGAATCTGTTTTATCTTGACGGCGAATCTTCCATCTACAACGACAATACTTCCGGTGGCGAACCTGGTGTCCCTGAGATACAAATCTGCCGGCTCATCAATAGATTTATCAAGCTCCAATACCGAACCAGGCCCAAGCTGCAAAAGCCGCCGAACAGGTATCTCCGTTTGTCCAATAGCGACAGTAACAGCCATATTCACATCCAGCAAAAGGTTGATATTGCCGCCAGTACCTGTATCGCCAGTTGCAGTGACTTCAGGAAACTCGGCGGATTGCGCCTGTGTTTTTGAGTCTTCTTGTACCGTCCCGCTTTCCTGCTTTTCTTCCACAGCTTCAGTTGTTTCTGCCATATCTCGATTTCCCTAAAAAAATTGGCGATTAGTTATTGGTTAATTAACTACTCACTGCTTACAATTCACCACTCACTATTTACCCTTAATCACAAAACAGCTCAGTAATCACTACAGCGTGCTTTCCCGCTGATTTTGCAGGGCGACCGCGAAAAGCCGTTCGACCGCTTATTATCAGCTCAATAGATTCATTAACCTTTCTATCAAGTAACAATACATCTCCCACCTCAAGACTCATTATCTCTTCAAGAGTAAGCACCGTAGAAGCCAGCTGGGCCGTTATACAGACCGGCATTTTCTGCATATGGCCAAGAATTGCTTTTGAGAAATCCTCGGCTGAGAACCTCCCAACAGCTTCGGTGGCTTTGCCCACAATAGATTCCAGCCTGCTGCAGAGTACCAAGATGTAAGCTTCGGAGCTGCTCTGCTGGTCTTTTTTCTTGACGTCAAAAACAATTTTACAGAGCTCTTCTGTACCTTTCAGCTCGAGAGGAAAGAGTCTTCGGACAATATTCTTTGCCGGCTGGAAGACCAAAATTTTCTGAGAAAACGCCTCAATAAGAGCAGAGAGCAGGTCCAACAAAAGCGATTCTTCTAATTGTGACAATTCTCTACCTGAATTTTCCTCTTCGGATTCAGGGTCTCCGAGCAATCGTGTAGCCCAGATGAAAGCAGTTTTGGTTGGTATGCTAATGAGTCCACATGGATGGTCCTGGTCGGTGCCGAAAGCAAGATAATAATCATCCTGCCCGCTCTCTATGGCCTGGTCAACAAGCTCAGCAGCAAAGTGCTGCGCTGTCGAAACTACTGTAACATCAAACTCATTGTGACAAAAGTCAACGAATTTTACAGCTATCTCCCTGGCTACCCTTTTTGTGAAATCATCGAGCTTATTGAGCTGCTTGCGGTCAAAACAGTGAGGCTTGTTCCAGTTGTACTCCGCAGTCTCTATACCAGCAGTATCTTCTATTTGGCTGGACCCAACAGCATTGAGCAGCAGGCGTACTTTTTCGTTGCTTAAATTGTTAGCTGCCCTGCTCATTGTACAGCGAATTCCTTAAATAAAATGCTTTTGATTTTTGGTTTGGAATCAGGAAAAAGCTTTTCGTTAAAAGCGTCGAGCACCTGCGATTGGATACGCTTGAGGTTCCTGTCGCCTCTGATATCATCAAGACCCAAACTCGCAAGGTAAACAGTAAGCCAGTTTGTTAAGATGGGTTTTTTCTCATTAAAAAAAGCTGAGCCGTTCTTTTCATCCACCTCAGAGCTTACTTCAAGTGTTAAAGAGGCCCGAACATAGCGTGTAACGTCGGTCACATCGAGATTTGCTACAACAGGCTCCAAATCATAATACCAGGTTTTTTTGGCACCAGCCGCCGAACCCTTCGCCTCCAGGCTCTTGACCTGAGCAGACTGGTCCTGTTCGGAATCTCCAGGCGTTTGAGGTGTGCCGGAACCGGCGAACAATCGAGCGAGAGTGAAGCCGGCACCGGCGAAAAACACTACTACGACAGCTATTATTATCCACGGCAGGAACCGACCAACCAAGGACTTCTTATCACTCGATTTGGTCTTTGTGTCTTCTTGTTTTTCCTGCTGTTTTGCATCATCTTCATCTGCCATTTCTTTACCTCAACTATTTACCGTAAAAACATTGTTAATCATGCCAACTGCAGGCAATTTTGTCTTCGATATCGATGTATTCTATCGCGTAAGGTTCGGTCACTAATACCTAAGACCTTTGCGGCCTTGGTTTGGTTGCCTCCTGTCTTTCGTAAAGTATCCAAAATCGCCCTCTTTTCTATCTGCTCAAGGGGGACTCCTCCCAGGTCTGAAACCTGAGCAGTATTTGACGGAACCCCAAACACCCTATTTAGTCCTGCGCCAAATGAGCTCAGGCCGGGTCTGTCCCTTTGCGAGACCGTCAAATCACTGTTTCTTTCCTGTGGAAGTGGTTGTAATTCATCAAAAAGCCAGGAGACATCAGCTAACGACAGTGTCTGTCCAACTCCCAAAATCAACGATGTTCGTACAACATTGCGCAATTGGCGGACATTTCCGGGCCAGTGGTATTTAGCAAAAATGTCCATCATGGCAGGGTCAAGCCTGGTGATACGACGCTGTACTTCGCGAGCGTAAAGGTTGACAAAATACCACACAAGGTCACATAGGTCATCTTTGCGTTCTCTGAGAGGACAGACCACTAATCTTACGCCGCTTAATCGATAATAAAGGTCCTGACGGAACCGTCCCTGCTGAACTTCCTGTAATAAATCCTTATTTGTAGTACTTACTATTCGAACATTGACCCTAACACTCTCATTTCCGCCAACGCGCTCAAAATCCTGCTGCTCGAGCACTCTCAAAAGCTTGGCCTGAAATCTTATGGGCGTTTCGGTAATCTCATCGAGGAGCAAAGTTCCCCCATGAGCCATTTCGAAGCGGCCCTTGCGTTGAGCGTAGGCACCGGTGAAGGCGCCTTTCTCATGTCCAAACAGCTCGCTTTCGAGCAGCGAGTCACTTAATGCAGCACAATTGATTCTGATATACGAACCCTGTGCTCTTTTACTTTTTTGATGTATGAGATAAGAGAGCAGCTCCTTGCCTGTCCCACTTTCACCACTTATTAAAACCGGCGCTGAGGTTGGAGCGATTCTTTCAGCCAAATTGACAGTTTGCACGAGTTTTGCACTTCTGCCTACAATTCGATAAAGGCAACGTGTGTCTTCGTGAGCCGAAACTACCGTCAAGACGCTGTGGTTAGGCAGGAAAGTATCCAGGATGTTTTCTACTTTTTCGCAGTCAAGCGGCTTGATTAGGAAATCGCAACAACCCCGGCGAATGGCCCTTACTGCCGTTTCAACAGTTAGCTGGTGGTTTTGCGGGCTACGGTTTTTAGCCTTCGTTATCATAATCACGGGCAGTTCCGGCCAATTTGCCTTGATGTTCTCAAGCAGCTCAAAGCCATCTGCCGACAGGCATCCTGTGGACTGCGGTCGGCTTGACAAGTCTGCCCCGTTAGAAATTTTCCCTTTTCGTTCCGTATCTTTATCATTTCTGGAATTTCTAACGGGGTCTGTCTGCCGGTTTATTCTGTCAGCGGTAAACACAAGGTCACAATTACCTTTGCTAATAAAGTCAATCGCACTGTCTTTATCGTTGGCAAGATGCCCGCGTATTCCTTTGCGAGCCAATATCTCAAGCATAAACCGAGCCAGCTCAGAGTCGCTATCAGCTATCAAAACGTTCGCGATATCTTCTTGTTTACCCCCGCCAGCGACAAGCGGGTGTTTAGGATTGTTGAGGTTTTTTATTTCGGCCTTACTCACCTGAAGCATACTCCATTTCAACTGATTATTGATTATTGAAAAAAAGAACAGAATTCAAAAGTAAAACAGCGGTTAGCAGATGCGGTAAATACGAAATAATAAATAGTAAATGGAAAATAGTCATTTTTGAATCATGGAGTCCCAGTAATCTATCGTTTATATTCGGCAATCAACTTATGCGGTTCGTCCTTGCGGTACCAATCGAGCAATTTGCTCCGGGCTTCGGCTAATTCCTTCCACGGCGAATTGGGGTACTCTGTAATTAGTTGTCCATATATCTTCATTGCCGTGATGGGGTCGTCATTCCACAGACAGTTTCCTATCTGAAATAATATCCAGTCTCTGTCCCGAGCCGAGCCGACGTCATCCGGACTCTTGCGTTTAAGGGCTTCCCTGTAAAATATTGCAGCTTCCTCCAGATTTCCGCTGAGCACCAAGGTATCTCCCAGCTCAAAAGGATTTTCCAGCTTGTCAAGATGCTGAGAGAGGTCTTTGAGTATTTGTAAAGTATGGTCACTTACCGGCTCGTATGGCATTTTTGTTTCGACTCCCTTTGTCTTTTGCTCCTTCGGCACTGTAGTATCAGGTAAGGACTCATTTGGTTCAACTGTTTGTACAACCTCAGAAACAGTGACCGGTTCAGAATCCCGCTTATTCGGCTTAAGCTCAATAGAGCGGATTTGTTCAATCATCCGCTTAAGCTCATTCTTAGTTTTTTTATCATTTTCGTCTTTAGCAATACTAAGCTCAGCCCGCCACAATTGCTGTTTGAAGTTACTATTTGGGTCCGGCAGGAGAGTAAGACTGCTCTGCGGGGATTTTTGGTCAACCGCAGCAGCGGAGCTTGGTAAATGGTAAAAGGTAAATGGTAAATGGTTTACCAATAACCAATAACCTATAACCAATAACATTCTCGATTCTCGATTCTTGATTCTCGACGAGCATCGAGTATCCAGCATCCAGCATCGAGCTTGAGAATTCTTTTTTTTCATTATCATTACCTTTGACCCACAAGAGCTAATGCTGCATCGTCATACTTTTTCTGCCGGTTATAAGCGGCTGCCAGCACCTTTAAGGCTTTTTGTTTTATCTGGGCCGACGCTTCTGAATCCAAAATCTGCAAACAAACAGAGACTGTCTGAGAGTTTTGACCGAGTTTCAAAGCAACCTGCGCCAATTCGAGAGCTACTTCGTGCGCGAAAGGTCCGGGGGCGGCGCTAACAAGAATTTCAGCTAACATCTTTTGGGCAAATTTTAAATCTCCTTTAGCGACGTAGCAGTTAGCCAACTCAAAAGACACTCTTGTTTTCAACTGGGAGTCCGGCAAATATTCAGCGATGTCACCAAGTAAGGTGATAGCTTTATCGGGCAAGCCCATAAAACGAAAAACTTTGCTTTTGAGCAGTAATATCTCGACAGATTCTTTCTTCGAGAATTGCCAGGAATGTATGCTCTCCAACAAAGTAAAAGCCTCGACGAAATTTTCCAGCTCTATCTGGGTTTCGACTAAAGCTGAGACAGTCTCCACATACTTTTCTCTGGTAAGGCGCCCTGCCGGCCCGCTCAGGGCAAATTGAAAAGCAGCACAGGCCTGCTGAGGCTTTTTTAATGCGAGGCTGGTTTTGCCCAGGAGAAAGTATGCAGAGTAGAAGTCTGTGTTCGTGCGGTCCTTAGCGAGCTCGATGTATTTAGTCAGCCATCTGGCGGCAGTTTCGTAGTCCTGGGTCTCGTAGGAACATCTGCCCGCTCCGAGAGCAGAGGCAATCTGCAATTCGAGGGACAAACCAAGATTGTAAACTTTTCGATAGAGCCGTTCAGCTTCGTCCAAAAGGCCGGCTATCTTCGTGGCATCAGCAAGATTCAAACATGCCTGGCCATAAAATTCGGTATCAGGATACTGCTCAACAAGCTGCGTCAAATCCTCCCGGGCACCGGAATAGTCATGCAGATTAGCTTTGAGTCTGCTCGAGTTTAACAGTGCATAGGGTGCTAAAGATGTTTGTGAAAAGTGATTGGATATTAACTTGTACTCCGCAATAGCGTCGGCAAGCTGGCCCCCTTGAGCGTGTAAAAGTCCCAGAGCAAAATGAGCATTTGGAATACGCTGGTCGTTATGAAACGTAAGTAAAAATTTTCTCCAAAGTGAAATAGCATCCTGTATAAGCAAAGATACGTTTTCTGTTAATGAAGAATAGTCAGCCGGGTCTGAAATTTTTACGAGCCCATTTTCATCGAGACGTGCCACTAAGCCCACGTGCCCGGCAGCCACTTCAATGGCCTGCTGGGCGGTTGCGGCCGGCAGATACAAGCTCACCACCCTTTTGCGTATAGCATCCCTTGCCGGCTCGTCGGCCGGCGTCTTGTGATGAACCCAGGAAATATCAAGGCCGGCATTCGCAGCGAATCTTGCCAGCAGCTCTTCAACCGATGCCCCACAAGCAACGACAGACCAATGAGGTGGAACACCCTGATGTTCGAGCTTCTGAATCTGTGGGCTGAGCAATCCTCCTGTTAATTGCTTCGAGCCGGAATTCAAAAGGGCTCTCAACTGCGCCTCGTCCAAGCTGGTGAAAGGGTCGAACTCAACAAAGCTGCCCCACAACCGGTCAGGAATGTCCGTATCGGCATCGCAAAGCGAAAGGATATTTCTGGTCATCGACTCAGCGATGAGGAAATGACAATCACGCTGCAACGACAAAACCCAATCCTTGTCGAAATCCACCGCTTCGACTACAGCAATCGTCTGATAAGCCCTGGTCCTCGCTTTGAGATACTGCTTTGCCTGCACCTCGGCAAAACTCAGGTTATAATTTGCAGCCACCCTTACGACAGGTGAGTGACTTTGTGAAAGTGCTCTGAATAAACTGTTGGCCTGGTCGTGGTTGCCAGCCGCCCTCAAACACAAAGCTATTTTAAACTGAAGGAAATCCTTCAGCAATTCCTCTTCAGCACCGGCTGGAAGACTTTGACGAAGCTGGTTATAAGCATCATAAGCCCTGTCGTAATCCTTTTGCAGATAGAAATTGTGAGCAACTTCCAAAGACAGAGGTTGTGCCGGCGGAAACAAAGGCTCCGGCTTTTGGATTTGCTCCTGTACTACCTGTGTGGAATCTTCAGCCGGGGATTTAAAAGGACGTGCTTGTTGAGCGGGAGGTGCTGGAATTTTGTTAAGGGGCCGTAGTAAAGGTTCCAACAGCACGTACAGCAATATCGTACCAATTACCATAATGGCAGCAATGAGGATTTTTTGAAGGGTCGAAAAACGTTTATGTTGAATCGGCCTCAGTGGGATTTGGCTTGCACCGATAGGTTGTTGAACTGCAGAAACCCGGGTTGAATCCGCCAAGAGTTTGTAAAAATCTTCATCTCCAACAAACACATCACGCTCCGAGAGCTCTCTGCGAACTTCATCCGTAAATAATTCACTGTCCGATGGCACCTCGGAAGTATCCTGTTGGAGAACATTTTTTTGTTCTTCTGCTGCCATAGTTTCCAAGTTAGCCCCCACTGCCTCCCCGCTGTTTGCTTCGCACCTGTGCCTGCGCAACCGCAGGAGCAAGCTAAACGAACCAGCGGGGTCAAAACAGTGGAGGCGTATCTCACAACCTCTTTTTTAAGAAAGTAGCAATAACTGTGCCAGAGACGGTTACAAATGGAAGGATTGATGTATTTAGAGGCTTTTTACCCCAAAAATCAACCTTTGGCGTTAGCTCAAAATTTTCGCACTGTAAAGAAATGTGTGGATTTTAGACGAATCGACAGATTTTCTAACAGGCATCAGCCAGTTAGAACCCTACCAGGGAGCCGCTGCCGGCTGAGATAAGGATGATGCTGAAACTTCATTTTGCTCTTGTTTAATCCGCCGCGACGGATTTGCGATATACGAATTCTTTTCGATATTGTACTGCTTGACCTTGGCATATAAAGTTGCTCTGGTTATGCCAAGAAGAGCAGCGGCCCTGGTCTTTTGCCAGCCTGTTTTCTGCAAAGCTCTTGAAATCAGCTCGCGTTCAGCCTTTGCCAATGAGAAATCTTTGATGAGGCCGGGTGTCAGGCCCTCCGATGCCTCACTCCATTCAGTCGGGTCAATATAGATGGCGTTTAGTCCTATCTTGTCCGTTGTCTCCAGCAGAATCGCCCTTTCAATGACGTTACACAACTCACGGACGTTTCCCGGCCAATCGTGCTTCTCCAGGGCCTCAATAGCTAATTCAGTCAGGGATGCTATCTTACCTCGCTTCTCCGGACAGATTGTTGAGGTCTTGAGAAAGTAATTGGCGAGGAGCCGGATATCCTGTCTTCGCTCTTGTGACCTAAGAGGAGCAAGACTAATAGGACTAATATTCAGGCGGTAATACAGGTCACGTCGAAAGCGATTGGCCTGAACTTCATTTTTGAGATTGCGATTGCTCGAGGCTATTATCGTAGCGCTGCAGGGAATATCTTTTATGCCCCCGACCTTTCGGAAGCTTTTTTCCTGCAGGACACGAAGCAATTTAGCCTGCAGGTCTATCGGCATTTCACTTACTTCATCAAGTAAGAGCGTGCCGGACTGGGCCAATTCCATAAGTCCTGTTTTCTCACGGTCAGCACCGGTAAAAGAGCCTTTCATATGGCCAAAAAGCTCGCTTTCCAGCAGATTCGCTGTTAGAGCTGCACAATTAACTGCTACAAATTTCTCGTTCGGATGCCTTAGAGTATGTATCGCCTTAGCGGCCAGCTCTTTACCTGTGCCTGTTTCACCAACTATCAAAATCGGATTGCATCGGCTGTTTGCCACAAGCTTAATCATTTTGAGAGTATTGAGAATGGCTTTACTACAGCCGACCATAGAGACAGCGCCAGCTAATTCCTCAGCAAAAAAACAACTTGTGCTTTGTTCAGAGCGGGAAGCTTCGGAATTAATTTTTATCCTGTTTATAATTTGCTCCAGCTGAGCATAATCCTGCCTTGACCTTAGATAGTCATAGGCCCCGGTCTGAATAAACTCTGTGGACAAGTCTGTGCTGTTATCATCGTCACCAACCACCACGATGGGAACATCGATTGAATTTTTATCGGCCTTATCACGGAATTCATGGATATGACTCGGGCCAAATCGATGGTCGAAAAGCATTAAATCCGGATTGACCGTTTGAACAATATCCAGAGCATCGGCCAGGTTATCGGCCCCAAATACTTCCTGGCCATATTCCCGAGCCATCTGCTGAACTTCGCGGTCTTTGCTTACTACAACAATTCTACGTAAACTCATCTTTGCCCAAAACTATAAGCGTTGTTCCTTGCTAAGTAAGTTGTTTTAACGTTATGTAGGTATTCACACTTCATAGATATGTAGGTAATGCAAAGACATAAATCGACAGACATCCAAAGACAACTTTAATTTATTTATGGGACTGGCCAATAATGTCACTGATTCTGTCAGCCTCAAAAATACATCGGCATTATGCGAAAATTTTATAGGACATACCGTACCGATTCGGTATGAGGCCGTTCTCAAAATATGCGGGATAAGACAGCAATGCCAACAGCGAGAAGACATTGCTTTTTATGGGACGTTTTAGTGTCACCGAGTAAACTAAAACAGAACAATAAAAAATTTTGCATGACCATCAAACCCAAACCGGCAAAATTTTCTGGGATACAGGAAAATTTATCCTCTGAGAATTTTTTAACAAAAGTGATTTTTACCTTTATTCAACTTTTTAGTTTCCGTAACGTCTGTTGCGACAGGAATTTGTGTATCACAAAAGCGGCGGCGATTGTAATTTGGCACAACAATTGCTCTCTTTTACCTGCTGTTCGTGCATCCCGCTGTTTTGCTTCGTAGAAGCAAATAAGCGGGGACGTCGAATTGCGAACAACAACGGAACTTCAAAAAATATTTTTTGTCATTTTTGAAAGGTTGAAAAGTTATGGCTGAAACATCAGCAATAAACTCAGCAAGTAACATCCAAGCGGATTATATGAAACTTCTGATAACCCAACTACAAAACCAGAATCCGCTGGAACCGTTAGATAATAACGAGATGGCTTCCCAGCTGGCCCAGTTCTCACAACTACAGCAGCTCGAAACAATGAACGAAAGCTTTGCAAAGGTGCTTGCCACTACTGAGCTGACCTATGCCAATTCGTTGATAGGCAAGGAAGTTTCATTCATGCTGGAAAGCGAGACAGGTGCAACAGACATCACAAGCGGCATAGTCGAGCAAGTTTACAATAATGTTGACGGTGAAATATTCCTGAGAGCAGGAGACTATATGTTTGGCTTGAAAAATGTAATATCCGTCAAAAACTGAATTCAGATTTAGAGTTTCGATATAAGGAGAAATAAAAATGAGTTTTGCATTATCAGCCGGAGTTACCGGGCTGCAAGCACACCAGAAAATGATTGATGTAGCCGGAAACAACCTGGCCAATGTCAATACCACAGCCTTTAAGGCCAGCAGAATAACCTTCTCGGAACTGCTCAGTGAGACAATAAAAAAGGCGTCACAGCCAACAACTACCGTCGGCGGAACTAACCCACAACAGATGGGCAGCGGTGTTGGAATAGCAGGAATTACCCCAAACACAACGCAGGGCAACATAGTAAATACAGGTAATCCGCTGGACCTGGCGTTGGAAGGAGAAGGATATTTCGTGGTCAGTGACGGTCAGCAGAACATCTACACTCGTGCAGGTGCCTTTGCCGTTGATGCGGACTCAATTATGGTTGACCCCTCCACAGGCTATCGCGTCCAGCGTATCGGCTCATTGGGTGAAACTGACGGCTTCCAGATTGCCGGGGACAGTGACCTGCATGTACCTTACGATGTCCCGATGCCGGCAAGGCTTACGTCACAAATAGCAGTGTCCGGCAATCTAAGCACCGATGAGACGTTTGAGACACCGCAAACACAACTGCTGGCCTCGAATGTAACTTACACCCAAGGCGGCACTGCGGCTGTTGGGACCACGTTAATCGACGACCTCGACCAGACTACCAGCGGGACGTATAGCTCGGCCACAATTACCGTCTCCGGTTTTGAACACGATGGTACTCCTTTAAGCGATATTACTCCTCTTAGTGTAGATGCCACCACTACTCTGGATAACCTTATTAGCCATATAAATACTGTTCTCGGTGCTA
The DNA here is from genome assembly GCA_049287505.1 of Sedimentisphaerales bacterium. Lineage (GTDB taxonomy): Bacteria > Planctomycetota > Phycisphaerae > Sedimentisphaerales > Anaerobacaceae > NIOZ-UU13. Next base: position 18,508 of record JBAQFY010000125.1, read on the forward strand.
CCAACGCGACGGCGTCCTTAGACAACGGCCAAATACGTATAGCTGATGTCAGCAGCGGCTACAGCAGGTCTGATGTGAAGCTGACATTCGCGAACAGCGGCACTGCCGACTGGGCGGAGCCGGCGTATCTCGAGATGTTGACCGTTGGCGGCGATGAGGTCAGAAGCGTTAATATTAAGACCTACGACTCTCAGGGGGGTAAACACGTCTTCTCGGGCGCATTTGTCCGGACAGATACCCCCAATACGTGGGATATGGTGCTGACCTCAATCACAGGCAATATCAATGAGATAACTATAGCAAATCGGCGTATCGAAGATATAACCTTTGACGCTACGAACGGCTATTACACCGGTTTGGGCGGCAGCGACCCGGCCGAGTTTGTAATAAGCTTTGCACACGACCCCTCGAATCCACAAACCATCAGCATAGACCTTGGCACCATAGGCACACTGAACGGCTTGACACAATTCGCCGGAAACTCTACGGCAGTAGCAAAAGAGCAGGACGGCTACGAAGCAGGTAATCTGTCCACGGTATCGGTCAATAAGGAAGGCATAGTTATCGGTGCTTTCTCTAACGGTATCAAGAAGAACATTGCAGCGGTACAGATAGCGTTGTTCCAGAATACATCGGGCCTGGAGAGTGTCGGCGGCGGGTACTTTACCACTTCGGCCAACTCGGGAGAGCCGGTAGCTACGCAGGCGATGACCGGCGGTGCCGGCTCCATTCATGGCGGGGCATTGGAAAAATCCAACGCAGATGTGGCGACTCAGTTTGTTTCTATGATTCAGGCACAGAACGGTTTTCAGGCCAATGCAAGGACCATCAGAGTTGCCAACGACATACTGCGAGAGCTGAGCGACCTTATCAGATAGTAAGTTTGTACTACTCTGCGAAGTAGCTTCGCTACGAAGCACGAGGAAGTTTAAGATGCCAACAGCACATGTTATGACAGCAGGATTTAATATCATTGTTCCGGCACTTACACCGGTGGAGCGGTGGAAGGCCGCGGGGCGCTTTAGTACCGGCATGACCGAATACTGGTTTATTCTAATAGGGATAGCTGTCATAATCGTATTAACTGTGCTGCTGTTGGTTAGCTTACGTCGAAAAGCACAGGAACGAAAGGTTAGCGGGCGGCAATTCTTTGATTATGCCGAAAAAAGAGGTTTGAGCGGACGGGAGCGACGAATTTTGCTCGAGACAGCACATAAGGCAGGACTTAAGGAAAGCCAGACCATTTTTAGTATGGTCGGCGCCTTTGACCACGGAGCAGGTAAAATGATAGAAGAAAGCCTTGCCCAGCAGGGAGCAGAAGAAAGCCAACGGTTAAGAACCGAACTGACCTTCCTGCGAGAAAAGCTTGGCTTCCAAAAAAAAACCTCAGCCTCAATAGGCTCGTCAACGAAATTAAAAAAACCGAGCAGCAGACAAATTCTCACAGGTAACAAACTTCATATAACCCGTCGTAAAAACCTCGACTTAGGCGATATTGAGTCCACTGTTATAAAAAATGACAATATGGAACTTACCGTCAAATTGACCACACCGGTGGAAAGTCAGCCGGGTGAGTTCTGGCTTGCGCGTTATTACTTCGGTGTTTCGGTCTGGGAGTTCGACACTTCTGTAGTTCGCTGTAATGGTGACATTCTGGTTTTGAATCATAGTGATGATATGCGTTTCATTAGCCGGCGGCGTTTTCTGCGTGCTGCGGTCAATAAGCCGGCCTTCATTGCACGCTTTCCATTCTCAAGAACACTGCCGCCAAACAGCAACAGCAGCACAAAGGTTCCCGTGTCGAAGCAAGGCTCGGCAAATGCCTCAAGCAGCACCTGGGGACTACCGGAATTTATACCTGCGACTGTTACTGAGCTGGGCGGCCCTGGTCTTCGTATAGAGGCCCCACTGGAAGTAAAAGCAGGCGACAGAGTACTGGTAATAGTTAATCTGGGTGCAGAACAGAGCCAGGACCTAATCCCGCACCAAAAAATCAATTCGCCGTCCTCCGTTCCGGTGCAGGACAGCAGAACAACACCGTTAAAAATAGTAGAAGATATTGGCGAGGTCAGGCACATCGAATTTATAAAAGATAGTTTTTCAATAGCAGTGGAATTGACGGGCTTAAGCGACTCAGACATCAATGAGCTCATTCGCGCCGCCAATGCAGCTTCTATAAGAACCACCGGCAACCGTCAAAATAGTCCGGATTCCGAAGAGACAGAAAAAGTCCCAAAGCCGGCGATTGTGCAAGGATTCTGAAATGTCAGAGATTACAGACCAAGTTAGCTCAAGCATTGATGCATTAACAAAGGAATTTGAAATAATAACGCACAATCTGGCCAACGTAAGCACGGCCGGATTCAAGCGAAGATGCAACGCATTCTCACAATACCTCGAGACGCAAGATGGGGGGACAGAGACATATTCGCCCGGAAGCATTGAACTGAACACGGTATTTGATTTTTCCCAGGGCAATATTGTCGAGACAGGCCGACCTTTGGATTTTGCTCTGTATGGTAAAGGATTCTTTGTAATAGAGACACCTAATGGGCCGCTTTACAGGCGTAACGGCATGTTCTGCACAAACCCAAATGGTCAAATAATGGATTCTCAGAGACGAATTATTGCGGGTGAGGCAGGGCCAATCACGATACCGAGCGATGTGGGAATCGAGCAGGTGAGCGTCTCAAGTGACGGAAGCATCAGTGCCGGCGGGATAGCCATCGGAAAATTCAGATTGGTTGATTTCGGAGACAACGAAGACAAACTTGTGCCAAATGGAGAGAACTGTTACTGGATGCCTGATGAGAATATACAACCGGTCGCAGCAGAAAATATAGTTGTAAAGCAGGGCTACCAAGAGGCCTCCAACGTCAAGATTATAGATGAATTAGTGGATATGATAATGGTATCCCGTCTCTATGAAGCAAATATGAAATTTTTTACAGCCAGTATGGAAGTGACCAACAGCATTATAAGTGCAATTATGGCCTGATACAGAAGACAGAGGACAGAAGACAGAGAACAGAAAACTGACATCTGACCTCTGACATCTGACTTCTGACATTTGATAAGGAGAACAACATTATGTTAAGAGCATTTTCCACTTCAGCAACGGGTATGGCGGCCCAGCAGTTAATGGTGGACACGATTGCTAATAACCTTGCCAACATAAACACCACGGGCTTTAAGCGAAGCCAGATTGCTTTTCAGGATTTGCTTTACTTAACTCTACAAGAACCCGGCACAGAAGTAGTGTCCGGCACAAAAACTCCCACCGGTCTGGAAATAGGTAGTGGCGTCCAAACTGCAGCTACAGTAAAAGTTTTTAGCAACGGTGAGCTTGAGAATACCAACCGGCCTCTCGATATAGCTATTACAGGCGAAGGCTTCCTTCAGGTAAGTATGCCAAACGGTGATATAAGATATACACGCGACGGCTCTCTGCAACTAAATGCCAACGGTGAATTAGTTACCACTACGGGATACCAGATAGAGCCGGCCATCAGCGTTCCAATAGACGCTACCTCCGTTAATATCGGCAAGGATGGAGGCGTTAACATTACTGATGCTGCGGGAACACAATCAGTTGTAGGTAATATTCTTCTGGCACGTTTTCCAAATCCCTCGGGTCTTTCCAGTGAAGGCGGTAACCTGTTCGCAGAGACCCAAGCAAGCGGCACGGCAACGACCGGCACAGCAGGAGAGAGCGGTTTCGGCAGCATCCAGTCGGGATTTCTGGAAAAATCGAATGTTCAAATGATAACCGAGCTTGTCAACCTAATCACCGCCCAGCGAGCATACGAGACGAACTCCCGCGCGATTAGGGCAGGAGACGAGATGCTAAGGCAGGCAAATCAAATAGCACAGTTCTAAGTGAAAGACCATTATGAATAGAAAAAAGAGCACAATAACACAAGGGCATAAGAACACAAGAATACTTGTAATCAGTATATTTATGATTTGTGCGATTTTCTGCCAGGCATCTGTAAACAGCAAAGCCAACAACACGAAGGAGGATTCTGCCCTCCAGGTTTACCTCCCGAGAGAAATTACAGTCAAAGACAGCTTCTTAAGCCTTGGCCAGGTCGGCATAATTCGAGGCAAAGATTCTCTTGTAGCCAAGGCGAGTGAAATCGCATTAGGGCGAATTTCAGTGCCGGGGCAGAAGATTGTTATCGACAGGGCAACAGTTTTAAGCAGGTTGGTCTGCAACGGCATCCCCGCATCGAAAGTAACATTAACCGGTGCAGAAAAAATTACGGTAACACAGCAAGAGCAAACCATCCGTAGTATTGAATTTGTTAAGCTGGCAAGCTCCTTTCTGGAAAAAAATTCTCCCTTCGGTCCAGCTTGCGGATTCAATCCAATACGGACACCTAAAGACTTCATCATCACCGGTACCAGCAAAGATATAAGATTTTCTCCCCGATTAGTCCAAAGCAAAGCAAGAAACCAGGCGATGGTTGAGATTACCATTCTTTCGGACGACAAAAAAATCGGTGTATGCGAGGTACTTTTCGAGCTGAAATACAATGCCGCCCAAGCAGTAACAAAGGTTGATATTCCCGCAGGTGCGGTTATCAGTCCAGAGAATGTCAAGATAGAAAAGACGATATCGAACAATCCGGAGTCTGCTGTTAATTGGAGGCCTTCTTATGGCCTCATTGCCAAACGTCAGATACCGGCAAAGACCTTTCTTAGTCCAAATATGCTGAGCCCTGTCAAGTCTCCAATCATTGCTAAGCGAAATCAAAAGGTTGTTATTCGAATTGACAGGCCTAGATTTCTTATTACGGCTTTCGGAAAAGCTATGCAGGATGGGCGAGCCGGTGAATATATAAAAGTACGAAACGTAGATTCACAACGAATAATCTTAGTCAGGGTCAATGAAGACGGAAGCGTGGAACCTGTTTTTTAGAAGGAGAAATAATGAATAACAGAAGACGCAGGGTGGGGCTTGCCCCACCAACTACGAATCGGTGGGCTAAAGCCCACCCTATGGTTGTCTTGACGGTTCTTATGCTCTTGCCGGTTACCTGCCTGCAAGCAGGTTCTATCTGGGCCAAGAGGGATAAGAATATGAAGGAATTATATGCCGACGATGTGGCCCGCCAGATAGGTGACCTCCTGACCATTAAGATTAGCGAGGACAGCAAGGTCGATAACAAAGCAAAAAGGGATTTAAAGAAGGATACTAATCGGTCAAACACCTTTAATGGGGAGCTGGGAATCACAACGCCGAATAATAATATTCTACCCCGCATGCCCGGCTTCACGATGAGTGCTACATCGGGTAATGAGCTGAAAAGCAAGGCTGATTACAAAGACGAACGCAAGTTTGAGGACGAGGTCAGTGTAGTAGTAATGGATATCCTGCCTAATCACAACCTTGTGGTTATGGGGACTCGCAGCCGAAATATCGCAGGAGATATACAAACCATCGAGGTAAGCGGCATCGTCAGACCAAGTGATATTGCATTTGATAACACGGTCAAGAGTGAACAGATGGCAGATTTTCGTATTGTTACCAAGAATTCGGGTGTCGCGGCACCTTATACAAAGCCCGGCTGGCTCGGCAGTATATTTGATATTCTTTGGCCGTTTTGATTGTACTGTTTGCACAGATTTATTTTTGAGAGTAATAGCTTATGAAATCAACAAAGAAAATAAGAGCACAAGGGCATAAGGGCATAAGGGCACAAGAGCATAAGGGCACAAGAGTACAAAAACATAAGGGCACATTGGCACTTATGACTTGTGCCCTCATAGCCTGTACATTTACGGCTAACGTTGGACAATGCGAACGAATCAAAGATATCGTTGATATTCAGGGGCTACGCAGCAACCCACTGACAGGTGTTGGCTTAGTCATTGGCCTGGCCGGAAACGGCGACAGCGGTGTGCTATCGCGACAAATACTGACAAATATGCTGAGGGAATCGGGATTGGTTCTTACTCCTGCCGATTTAACCGGCGGTAATATTGCGGTGGTTTGGGTTACAGCGGAATTGGGTCCCTTTGACCGCGAAGGCTCACGAATCGACGTTGACGTCTCTGCCATAGGAGATGCCAAAAGCCTTCAGGGCGGAAAGCTGCTGCCGACACCACTGAAAGGTCTCGATGGTCAAGTTTACGCCATAGCGGATGGAGGGGTTTCAATCGGCGGCTGGACAGCAGTAGGCGATAAGGCTTCGATTACAAAAAACCACCAGACGGTCGGACGAATTCCCAACGGCGCGGTAGTTGAAAAGGAAGAAATAGCTACATTTGTCGAATACATTGGAGGCCATAGACTTATCACGCTTAACCTTAGAAACAGTGATTTTACAACTGCAGAGCAAATCAGCAAAGCCATTAACCAGGACTACGAAAATAGCGCGATATCCGTTGACGCCGGCACAGTTACAGTTAAAGTACCAAGCGAAATTGCTCAGAAAGATATAGCCGGCTTCATCGTCGATATTACAAAGCACGAAGTCAAGGTTGATATTCCTGCGGTTGTGGTTATCAACGAGCGCACGGGCACAATCGTAGTGGGTGAAAATGTCGGTATATCAGCAGTGGCGATTTCGCAGGGGAGCCTTGTTGTAAAAATCAAGGAAATGCCAATCGTTTCACAACCAACTGCACCTTTCTCTGATTCCGGGGAAACCAAAGTTGTTCAAGACACCTTAATAGGAATCGAAGAGAAGGAAGGATATCTGATTCCTATGTCCCGGTCCGTTACCGTCTCAGAGTTAGCCAAAAGTCTTAACGGCATAGGGGCAACACCAACAGACCTGATAGCAATATTTAACGCTTTGAAAAAGGCCGGCGCCCTTCAAGCCAAGCTGGTGATAATGTAGGAGCAATTTAATGAACAGCGTCAAATTGATATTAACTGAACCAGTCTCACCGCCAGCCATGCTGGAGTATCTCGACAAATCGAGGCTCAACAGCATTTCGGAAGAGAAAAAGAAACAAGCAGCCAAGGATTTTGAATCAGTTCTGCTGAATAAGCTGCTGGATGAAATGAAAGATAGTATCGTGGACTGGGGCTCTGAAAAAGACGGAGCTTCCGAGCAGATTCAAGGAATATTCTGGCTATACCTTGCCCGCGATATTGCAAACAACGGCGGCCTTGGACTGTGGAAGGATATATATCAATTTCTAATCAACGGTGAGCATGCAAACACAGCACAGAAAAACAGAATTCAGATGACAGATGACAGATAACAGAGATGTCTTCCGTCCTCTGTTTTCTGACTTCTGACTTCTGACTAAAGATGGGCATATATGAAATCGACGGCAACTGAAATAGAAGATAAGGTTGACGAGCTGCTGGCTTGTCTCGACACAGACAGCCAACATATACAAGAGAGTTTGTCGCAACTGAATAGACTGCGCAGCCTGGTTATCAAACGCGATGATGCCGCTTTGGGCAAACTACTTGAGATTATCCAGGCCGAGTCGGACAGCTACAGAAGCCACGAATCAAAACGGCAAACGATACGAAAAGAATTGGCGAATGCTCTTGGGTGTAACACAGAGCAAATGACCCTGTCGGCGCTGGAAGCAAACCTGCCAAAAGAGAAAAAAGCCCAGGTAACCAAGAAGAAAGCAAAATTAATGTCACTGATTAAAGAACTTAAGAAAGAATATATAAGCACGTCTTTGCTTTTGTTTGAATGCGCCAGATTCAATAACCTGCTTTTGAAGAGTATCTTCGACCTCGGCAAAACAGGGACGGTTTACTACAACTCCAATGGTGCAACGAAACGGCAAATTGATATGGCTTTTGTAAACATGCAATTTTGAGGAACGTCGTCCGGACCTGTTGAGCTTAGGCTAATGCCCAGCAGGTTCGTGACGGGTGCTGTGAGAACTGTGTTCTAAATAGAGTAAAGAAATGGATAGTTTCTCCATAGGAATTAGCGGTCTTAAAGCAGCCCAGATGGCCTTTGATATAATCGGCAATAATGTTGCCAACGCGGCAACCGACGGCTACCACCGCCAGAGAATAGAGCTGCGTCCCGCTTACGCTTCGCAAGTCGGTGCGGTTCTTTTGGGAGGAGGTGTCGATGTCGCCGGTGTTACCAGATTAATTGATGGTCTTCTGGAGCATGAGATTCTCCGTCAAGGGTCGTTATTAGGACAGGTCTCTCAAGAATTTGCCACGCTGCAGACGGTCGAAAACGCATTTGGAGAATTTTTGGAGGGGAGCGGTTTGAGCGCAGCTATAGACAATTTTTTCAACGCCTTGCAGGACCTTTCCGCTCATCCGACAGAAATCATCTGGCAAAACCAGATTATAACCGCTGCTAAAACTATGGCCGGTCAATTCAGAACATTAGGAGAATTTCTGACAGAATTGAGAAGGCAAATTGAATTAGAAGCTGAGAACACCATCGAACAGGTCAATATCCTGACAAACAGAATAGCCGAACTGAACGATAGCATAGAAAAGCATGAAATAAGCGGTGGCCAAGACAACAATATGCGGGACCTAAGGGACCAGTGCATAAAAGAGCTGTCCTCATTGGTTAGTATAGAGACCAAGACGCGAGAGTATGGTGTGACCGATGTCTATGTAGCTGGAACTCCTGTGGTGATAGGTGCCTCCGCTATCGACCTTGAGACAGGTTTGAAAGAAGATGGCAAACTGGGCATTTCCGTCGCCGGCGTGAACAATTTTAACATAAACGTGCAAGGCGGACAATTAGGCGGATTGCTTTCGTTAAGAGACAAACTGGTTTCTGATATTCACGATGACCTGGACGATCTGGCAAATGCAATGATACAGCAGATAAACCAATATCATGTCCAGGGAGTCGGCTCTACGGGGTCGCTTACGGAACTGACCGGCTGGCGGTTGGCAAGCGAAAATTTGGCCGATTTTGGCTCAGACGTAACTGACGGCAAAATATACATAAGAGTTACAAATACGAGCACCGGAGCGATTACCCGTAACGAAATATCCGTTGACAAATCCACCGATTCATTATCCGACATAGCCACTCGTATCTCAGCTATCACCGGTCTTAATGCCTCGGTGGTCTCTTCCAAACTTCACATCCAGGCTGACACAAACTATAAATTTGATTTTCTGCCCACCGTTCTTCCTGAGCCTGAATCCGTCGATATTAATTTCAACGGTTCCTCGGACCCAACTGCAAGCGTATCAGGCATTTATACAGGAAGTTCAAACGACACTTTCACATTTACTGTTTCCGGCACAGGTAATGTCGGAGTTGATACCCTCACACTTACAGTAACTGACGGAGGCTCAAACACGATTGATATTATCAATATCGGTTCCGGCTATGCGGCAGGTGACAAGATTGATGTTGGAGATACGGGAATCAAGATATCCCTTAGTACAGGTGACCTGGTCGATGGAGATTCTTTTAGCGTTGATGTTTTTGTGGACACTGACACATCCGGGGTGTTAGCAGCGGTTGGAATCAACACCTTTTTCTCCGGCAGCAGCGCTTTGGATATATCAGTTTGTTCAGATATAACTGCTGCACCGGGCCGTGTGGCATCAGCCCTGGGTGCGGATATGACCGACAACGCCAACGCTTTGCGGATGGCAGGCTTGAGGGACCAGACCATAACCAGCCTGAACTCTATGACACCCGGAGAGTTTTATCGCCAGATGGTTACTGACATCGGTCAACAGCTTTTTGTCAGACAGGCACGCAAAGACAATATCGAATCTATGGTCCAAAACCTGGGTAATCAACAAAGTGAGATAAGCGGCGTCAACATCAACGATGAAGCCGCCCAGATGTTGGTCTTCGAGCAAATGTTCAAGGGAATGAGCAAATATCTGAATACAATTCAAACGATGTTGTTATCTCTTATGGAAATAGTATGAGAAACGTGAAGCGCAAGTTGTGAAGCGCAAAGCAAGATATGAGATACGAAAAATGAGTGGAGCACTGAACAATATTTATAATAATATCAGCTTTGCATTGAACCTTCATACAGATGCAATGGCTCGCCTACAGGAACAAGTATCTACAGGCTCACGGATAAATCGAATCTCTGACGACCCTGCAGCGGCCTATCGGGTTTTAGGGCTCAATACCAATGAAAAGTCCCTGGAAAATTATATAAACAACCTCTCGGAAGTCATTAGCATCCTGGAGCTTTCCTCCACCGTTATCGAGGATATAACGTCAAATTTTAGTGAGACCCAAATACGTCTAACTCAAATCAGCAGCGGCATCTACGACGAAGCAGCAAGAAAAAGGACAGCAGAAGGAATCAACGATATATTAGAGCAAACAGTCTCATTGGCTAACACCAAACATATAGACCAATACCTCTTTGGGGGAACTAATACAGGCTCTGCGCCATATACGGTAGAACGTACCGATGGAAAAATCACCAGAGTAACTTATCAGGGTAGTTACGAGAATAGAGATATAGAAGTAGCACCCGGTATGGAGTCATCAGCTTTCTACATAGGCGATAACATCTTTCGTTCCAACGACCGCAGCGACCCCATTTTTATTGGTGATACCGGTGCCAAAGCCGGCACGGGGACATCGAGTGTTCACGGTGGAGTATGGCTAACAGTAACCGGCTCGGCAGGCAATTATAATCTCTCTATTGATGACGGCCTGAGCACTTTTAATACCGACGGCACAGATACTAATCTGGCTGTAACAGATTCGCGAACTGGAGAAGTCCTATACGTTGACACCACGGCAATAGCCAGCACCGGAGTTGATTTGGTAAGCATACCCGGAACTTATGATATATTCAACACACTTATTATTATTCGGGACGTGTTGGAAAATAAAAAAGGGCTTTCCGATGCTCAAGTTCGAGAGCAGCTAAACAACCTACCGAGCTCATTTGAAGAGACAAACAATCTTCTGGTTCAAGCCGAGGTCTCTATTGGGTCTAAAATCGGCTTTCTGGACGACCTCAATTACAGCCTAAAGAACATAAAAAACAATACCGAGGATGAAGCGACCCATCTGCAGGAAGCAGACATCGCCCAAATAGCTATAGACCTCTCCCGCCGGGAGGTTCTATATCAAATGTCATTATCAGTGGCTGCAAAACTTATGTCTATGTCGCTGCTGGATTACATCGTATAGCAGTCGAGAAGAAATGTTAAAACTGAAAGGTAACTTTTGAAAACATATATGTTCGATATTTATACAAATTTAACATCTGGAATTGGGAAATTACGAATACACGCTGGTACAGGCTAACGGCACGGAATTTGCATTATCCTTACCAAGGTTACAACCATAAGACAGCCGGTTTTAAGCAGCTTCATTTTGCAATGAAAAAGCAAAGTTGGAACTCAGAAATTAGGAGTAAATCTGATGGCAATAATGGGGACGAATTCAAATCCACCAGGTGGACAAATGCAAAATAGTGTGTTTGGAAACCCTAATCATTATCATTACGAGAGAGGTTTGGAATTAGCCGAAGCCGGTAAATATCAGGAAGCACTGGCCTGTATGCAAGAACATCTTCGCACGACCGGTGACAACGCACAAGTACTGAATGATACGGGCGCAATTCTGCATTGCCTTGGCCGTTCGGATGAAGCCATCGAGCACTTAGTCAAAGCTCGGAGCCACCAAAAAAACTCCGCTGAAATAGTGTGGAACCTTGTAGAAGCATATCTTGCAGTCGGCAAAGCAACCGAAGCTATGCAGCTTTTCGATAATATGGAGCAGATGGGCATATTGAATGTGGACGTACTTAACAGAACTGCCAACATATTCTTAGAGCAGAATAATAAGGCCAGCGCAATTGAAATACTGCTGCGCTCACTGCAAAACTGGCCCGACCAGGAGATTCTCAGGCCGATGATTGAAGTGATTCGCAGCAAAAGACCTAAGATAGCTTTCTTCTGTGGCGGTGATGGTATGGGATTTCTTAAAGAAATCATCAAATTTGCAAAGCAGCGTTTTCAAGTGCACGTTTTTGAAGAGCAAACAGAAGAAGAACTGTATGAATTAATGAAATGGAGTGATATTTCCTGGTTTGAGTGGTGCACAAATCTTGCAGTAATAGGCTCGAAGCAGCCGAAAGTCTGTAAAAACATTATCAGACTGCACCGCTACGAAGCCTATGCACAATGGCCTGAGCAGGTGAATTGGGCTAATATCGACATCCTTGTCACCGTCGGCAACAGCTTTGTCAAAGATGCCCTTATCCACACTGTACCGAACCTTGAAAGTCAAACATCAATAGTTACTATTCCTAACGGGGTGGAACTTGAAAAATTTACTTTTACCGAGCGCCGGCGCGGTAAGAATATTGCTTTTTTGTCCAATCTGAGAACGGTAAAGAACCCCGCTTTTGTTTTACAGTGTATGCAAAAGCTGCACTATATCGACCCCGAGTATCGCCTGTTTTTCGGGGGTATATTTCAGGACAGAACTCTTGAGCAATATCTAAAGCACATGGTTGATGCCCTCGACCTTCGCGAAGTGGTATTCTTCGACGGCTGGCAGGAAGATGTCCGTTCCTGGCTTGAGGACAAACATTACATCGTTTCGACGAGTATCATTGAAAGCCAGGGTATGGGACTTCTGGAAGCAATGGCCTGTGGTCTTAAGCCGGTCATCCATAATTTCCCAGGTGCAGACCAGATATTCCCGTCAGAGTTTTTATTTAACATCTCGGAAGAATTCTGCGAGCAAATTCTTTCCGATACCTACGAACCCAAAAGGTATCGCAGATTCGTCGAAGAAAACTATCCGCTGAAAAAGCAGCTGACCAAGGTCAATAATATCTTCACCCAATTCGAAGTCGAGATAGATTCACAACAATCCGAGCCCTGGCTTTACAATAGCTCGCAAAATTGGAAATTTGAAGAGATTGGATTACCCGCAGAATTTTCCGCTCCAATGTTCGAGAATAATTTGACTATGTAATTCTTAGGTTAAGAAACAGAAACATGGCAAATAATATCGAATATAAACAGGTTCATTCACAAACGACAACCAGTCTTGCAAGGACTATTTTAGTAATGTTTCTGCTGACATTTATGTTAGCCAGAATGATAGTATTTCTGATTATGTCTCATAGGATACCTGACTTATATTTGCACATTAAGGGTTCCCACGTTCATCATCTCAACTATGGTATTTTTCTGCTTTCAGGTGTTGGGGCTTATTTAATATTCGGATGTCCTGTTGGCAGAAGACTCAAAATAGTTTCCGGAATTTATGGTGTAGCCATGGCACTAACATTTGATGAGTTTGGGATGTGGATACATCTTGGTGGCAGCTACTGGCAAAGAGCAAGTTGGGATGCGGTGGTTGTATTATCGGCAGGCTTTGGATTAATTGCCTTTGCTCCGTCTTTGAAGAGATACCGGCCGCGTCATTGGATTACAACTCTAATTTTAATTCTTACGTTGGTTTTCTTCGTGTTCTTATTTTTTGAATCATTCAAATATGCCGGTATAAAACTGGGGCCCAAATTGCACCAAATAGAATCAACCGCTCCAAGGTAAATTCTTAGCTATTTAGAAAATGTTAGATACTCCTGGAATGTCAGAAAACTACGAGAGGTCCCCAAAACATAATGAGGCGGTTTTTGGGACCCCCAAAAAGGCCGGGCCGGTCGTTACTGTGCTTGTCCCGACTTTTAATCGGCGCCGATATTTAGCCGGGGCCCTGGCCAGCGTTGTGCGCCAGAGTTATCGAAATCTTCAGATAATCGTAATCAACGACGGTGGTGAAGAGGTAAGCGATATAGTTAATTCATTCGGGGACGAGCGGTTAATATTTATCAATAGAAAAGAGAATCGCGGCAAGGCCTTCTCGCTCAATGAAGCATTAGCCCGGGCCGAAGGCAAATACGTTGCCTACCTTGACGACGACGACTTATATTATCCTAATCACATCGAAACACTGGTCGATGCTCTTGAAAATAATAGCGACTTCCAGGTTGCATACAGTGATTTGTATAAAGTGTATTGTAAGGTTTGCCCGGACGGCAGCCGAAAGGTTTTAAGCAAAGTCGTTGAAATCAGCAGGGATTTCGACCGTTTTTTTATGCTGTATTATAATCATGTCCTGCATGTGAGCCTCATGCATCGGAGGGATTTGCTTGAAAAAACCGGGCCATATAACGAGAACCTCAAAATCTTAATTGACTGGGACATGACCCGGCGGCTGGTTTTTTTCTCGGATTTTTACCACGTCCCCGAAATTACCGGTGAATTCTATCAGCCTGATGGTGACTGTGACAGAATATCAGTGCAGTGGCGCAAGAATGAAAAGGAATATACGAGGAACATTCTAACGATACGAACCACCAGGCCTCCCAAACCCTGGACTAAACTCGGAGATATGTCCATCATTTTTACTACAGACCAATTGAACAAGCAGGCAGGCACAACCCTCGGTTCTATCTGGCAGCGTACCTTCTATCCATACGAGCTTTATCTGCCTCTGCCGACAGCGGACTATGAAAAACTCGACACTGATATGCCTAACATAATCCCTGTGCCCGTTAATCCATTGTCTTCTGAGGTCCAGCGAATAGACACAGCCTTAGCCAGATGTGAGGGTGAATATATCGCCATAGTGCCAAGCGGATTTCGCATGAGGGAATTCTGGGTAGAGGATTCGCTGCATGCTCTGGTCAACAGCTCAGCCAATAACGAGGGATTTGAGTTAGAAGATTCAACAGATAAACTCTGGGCGGTAGTGGTCAGAAAAAACGACTTACAGCATGCCCGGAGAATCTTTCCAAATTTATCGGTGCGTGAATCTCTGAACGCGGCCGGCGTTTCGATAAGGCGCCTGCAACCAGAAGAAATACCGTTTCAGTTTGACCAGTTGCTTGAGAAAGCCAAGTCAGCAGGAAAAAACGGTAATTGGTCGAAGGCTGCTGAAATGTTTGAATATATCACCGAGCATTATCAAAACGAACTATGGATGAAAACTTTAGCCGCAAAGGCATCCTTCAAAGCCGGCGGCTACATTCGAGCAGCCGAACTCAGCCACGAAGTCAACCTTCAACGACCAACAGTGGATACACTCTTGCTGGAGGCAAAGGTCAAACACGAAAGAAAGGATTTTAATTCGGCGATTAAATTACTCGAAAAAGCAGAACAAATACTCGAAGGAAAAGAATTGCAATGGACATAACACAAAATAATGTCAATGAACAGCACGACTCGACGCAGCATTACGAAGTTTTGCAGGAGTTAGGGGACTGTTACACCTCTGTCGGCAACTATACAAAGGCACAACAATACTACGAAAAAGCAGCCGTCTTATCGCCTGACGAGGCGGGCCCCTACGTTGGGCTTGGAGTGGTGGCGCTGCAAAAGAATCTTCTTGATGATGCTGAAATAGCCTTCAGGGTCGCCTGTCGGCTGGACACCAATTGCGCCAAGGCCTATACAGGCTTCGCTATGGTCGCTCAGCAAAGAGCCGATTACAAACGGGCCTTTGAGATGTACCTTAAAAGCCTGGAGCTGGACACTGACAATCTGATAGCTCTTCTGGGCCTGTTTCAGACCTCCTGCCAGATGGGTTCATTCGCAAAGATTATTCACTATCTGGAGGCATATTTGAATATGCACCCTGGCGACACCTCCGTTATGTTCCCGCTGGCAGCGCTATATATGAAAGACGGCAAGCTCAAGGAGTCTAAAAAAATTCTCCTTGATTTATTAACTCTGGACAAGAGCCACAAAGACGCAGCTAATCTTCTGGAAGAAGTCGAACATAGCTTGGCTCAGGTAAAACAAGGAATCCAAACAGGAGCTCGAATGTAATGAGCACCGATAGCGTGGAGATTATTCCAGATGGACAGATACACCTGCCGGACGAGCTGCAAAGACTGCTGGAAAAGCAAATAGAGCTTGCCCGTCAGGGAAACATCAGTGAAATTGAGGTCTTAAGCAAGCAAGCCAGCTCTCTTGTGAGTAAAATCGCCCGGTCGGGTCTTCTTGAATCGTCTGAATTCAAAAGTCAGCGCGAGCAGCTGCGAAAATCATACCAGGACCTATGTCTTGCTCTTACAGCCCAGAAGGCCGAAACCACCAAAGAGATAAGCCGGGTCCGCAAGGGCAAAAAAAGCATCAAAGCCTATCGCAGCAATATTTGAGTAAAGAGAAACAAATTTATGACCGGAGTCAATTCGCCATTAGCAATAAACACGGAAGTAAAGAACGAAACAGCGATACGCTGTTCTATTATCTTACTTGCAGGAAGTGATTTTTCTCGGCTCAATGCGTACTTGCTTTGCCTAAGTGAAATGAAACTGCCCGATGATTACGAGATTATTGTCGTTAATGACCATAACATGGAGATTAACGAAGGAACGTTAAGAGCATTCTTACCGTCACTGAAGGTTTTAAACCCTGGTGGGTTCTTAAGTCAAGAGCGATTATTCAATGAGGCGGCAATGGTAGCAAGAGGCAAATTTCTGCTTTATGTAAAGAGCTTTATTATTTTTGATAAATTTGTATTGGAGGAATCCATCAATGAGCTTGAGACTTCTGGAGAAAGGCTGAGTGTTTCGGCGAATAACAATTTTGTCCTGGTCGAAAATCCATTTCACCATTCAGACGTTAACTTAGAGGACAACGGCGAGCGCGTCGATATATTTTACAAAAAAAATATTAGATTTGATGAACTAGGCAGGACTCAAAAAAGTCATTACAAGAGATATGAGTACGCTAAATC
>JBAQFY010000126.1:0-7619 GCA_049287505.1 Sedimentisphaerales bacterium
TCGAAGAGATGACCAAGATACAGCAATATACCTTTGTCTGTGCGCCTACGCCTTTCCAGAAGGCTGCTGTCGCAGCGCTGGATTACGATACGAGCGATTTTGTCGATATATATAGGAAAAAAAGAGACCTTCTCTATGAGGGTTTGAAGGATAAGTTTGAGCTTGTCAAGCCAAGGGGGGCGTTTTATGCGTTCGTTAAAGCGCCCGGCGGGTCGGGAAGCAAATTCGTAGAAAAGGCGATTAAAAACAACGTGCTCATCATACCGGGGAACGTGTTTAGTGAGAAAGATACGCATTTCAGGATAAGTTACGCAACCAGCGATGAAAAAATCCGGCAGGGCGTGAAAATCCTGCGCAGCCTCATAAAAACAAAATAGCGTTTTTTCTTTGCCTTATTTTTTTTACTTGACCGCTCGGTCGAAAACAGACAAAATCACCTCGCAATCAATACGTGACGCTATCCATAAAACTATCTGAAGGGACAGCATGGTCAAAGAGATGATTTTCGGAACAGTAGGGGGGTTAGGTCTTTTTCTTTTCGGTATGGGTTTAATGTCCGATGGTCTTAAGAAGGTAGCCGGGCGGAAACTCAAGAACATCCTCGAATCAATGACGAAAAAAAACCTGATTGCCTTTCTCGTCGGGGCAGGTGTTACAGCTCTCGTTCAATCCAGCTCTGCCACGACCGTGATGGTTGTGGGTTTTGTTAACGCCGGGCTGCTGACGCTCAAACAGGCGATATGCGTGGTTATAGGGACAAATGTCGGCACGACGGCAACAGCCTGGTTAGTGTCAATATCAGGACTTGGCGCCTTTAAGATTACAACTTACGCGCTACCGGCTGTTGGTATAGGATTCCTCCTCGAGGTACTGGGCAAAACACGAAGGACAAAAAGTATAGGGCAAATACTGCTCGGATTCGGAATATTGTTTCTCGGCATCGGTTTTATGAAAGACGCCTTCGACCCATTGAGGGAAAGCCCAAAAGTACATGAACTTTTCCAGGCTCTGGGTGGTAAACCTATTTTAGCTATTCTGGCCGGTTTAGTGGTAACAATGCTTCTTCAAAGCAGCTCAGCAGCCATTGCTATTGTACAGCTACTCGCAATGGGAGGGGCTTTCGGCAGCAACTGGGAGACGGCACTTAACGTTGCGATACCATTTGTTCTGGGCAGCAATATCGGCACAACAATCACAGCTCAGATTGCCGCACTACGGACAAATCTAAATGCAAGGCGAACAGCCTGGGCACACACGATATTTAACGTGTTTGGGTCTCTGATTGCTTATCCATTCGTTCACCTTGGTTTGTTCGGTAGTCTGGTACATGTAATAGCACCGTGGAAACTCGGGCCCAGTACCATTGCACCGTGCATCGCTCTTGCTCATACGATTTTTAATGTTGCTAATTCCGGCATATTTCTGCCATTAGCAGGGCTGTTGGAGAAGCTGGTGGTCAGGTTGGTACCGGAAAGGCCGGGTGATGCGGCAGCCAGGCCTGTAACTCTCGAAGAACACCTTCTTGATACACCGGTAATAGCATTAGAACAAGCAAAGCGTGAAATCATTCGTATGGCAAAGACGGCCAAGGAAGCTCTTATGCGCTCGGTGAATGGAATTATCAACGATGACAGAACGGATCTGGAATTGACGAGACAAATAGAAGATTTTACCGATGGTTTCCAGCTCCAGATTACATCGTATCTATCGGCACTATCAAGCAAGCAATTATCGGACGAAGTATCGATTGAGCTGCCGGTTCTTCTGCACACAGTTAATGACCTCGAGCGTATCGGTGACCACGCCGTCAATATCGTCGAAATTGCTGAACGTAAAATAGAACAAAAACTTTCATTTACCAATTCGGCCCTGACTGAGGCTGAGCAACTGAGAAAAGAAATAGAACAGATGTTCGATAATATCATAGCAGCTCTGGAAAATAATGACATCAAAGCGGCCAAAACAGCAGTTTTAACCAATGAAAATAATCTCAACAAGATGCAGATAGACTTTCGTCGCAGCCATGTTCAGCGTATGGGCGAAGGCATCTGCACGCCCCAGGCAGGTCTGATATTTATCGACCTGGTTGACAATATCGAAAAAAGCGGCGACCACCTCACGAACATCGCACAAGCGATAATAGGCGGGCTGCAATGGGAGGGAGTCAAGCCGAAAATTTCAAATATATCATAGGTTTCTGTCCCTGCTCCCGCAGGAGCAGCAATTTTATGCGGGAACGACAATATTTTATGCTAAGCGTTATTTATATTGCCAAATTCGCAATATAAAGGTAAAATTTTTAGTATGAAAGCTGCACTTCAAAAAATCGCAATTGTTTTACCGTGCCTCTTATTGCTCTTAGGGGCTGTTATGGCGGAAGAGCTCGGTAACGCCCCGGCAGAGGCGCCAGGTATAAAGGCGGCAGTAATCATCTGCGAGGGGATGATTGACAATGGACTTTACAAATCCATCCAGCGCAGAACACAAACCGCTCTCGATGAAGGAGCAGAATACTTGATTTATGAAATAGGTACATACGGTGGTATTCTCCAGTCAGCGGACGATATATCCAAATACTTCATACTCGATATAGGCAAAAAAGCCCACACCGTTGCTTACATAACTACCGAAGCCATATCAGCCGGCGCGATGATAAGCGTCTCCTGTCAGGACATAATAATGCGCGAGAACACCACCATAGGCGATTGTGCTCCGATTGTGCTCGGCGGCAAACTCGAGGGTGTTGAACGGGAAAAAGTCGAAAGCTTTACCCGCGCAGCGTTTATGCGGGCCGCAGAAGCAAACGGCTACCCAGAGGCTCTGCTAAAAGCTATGGTTACTATGCAAACAAAGGTCTATAGAGTAAAAAATCTGCAAACCGGCAAGTCTGAGTTTTTCGAGAGCGAGCAACTGCCCAAAGACCCAAACAAATACGACATAGACAACCAGGAGCTGATTGTAAAAGAGGATGAGCTTTTGACTCTGACTGCTTCTAAAGCTCTCGAATACGGCATAGCCAGAGCACAGGTCAAAAACCGAGCGGGAGCTCTTGAGTTCTTAGCCAAACGTGACGGCGTAAGTTTTGTCGGCGAGCCGATGGTGCTCAAAACCATCTGGTCGGAAGAGATGGTCCGATGGCTAAACTCGCCGGCAGTGATGGCTGTGCTTGTTATGCTTGCATTGTTGGGGGTTTATATTGAATTTAATACACCGGGTGTGGGTCTGCCCGGCCTGGTGGCGGTTATATGCTTTACAATCATAATCGGCAGTAAATACCTCGTCGGATTGGCTAACTGGGTCGAAGTAGCGTTATTTATTTTAGGAATACTTCTGCTCCTGGTCGAATTCTTAATCCTGCCTGGTTTTGGGATTGCAGGCTTTTCGGGAATTGTATGCATATTGGCCGGCTTATTCGGTATGCTCATCAAGAATCCGCCGGACAAATTACCATGGCCGCAAGATGCAATTGCCTGGAGTGATTTCACCTGGGGAGTCGTGGGGCTATCATTGGGATTCGTCGGATTTGTTGTTTTGGCGTGGCTGTTGTCAAAATATCTGCCGCGGATTCAGTTCCTTAGCGGGCTGATACTTGCCCCGGCGGTCCCGAGGCAGAGCGGTGAAATACCACTGAGCATGACCACTTCGCCTGAAAGTAAAACTGCAAGTATAAATGTGGGAGATACCGGTGAGGCGGTCTCGAAACTAAGACCTACAGGAAAGGCAAAATTCGGCGATGCGATAGTCGATGTGGTGGCTGAGGCCGAGTTCCTTGACAAAGGTGCTAAGGTCGAGATAATTGAAATTCACGGTAACAGAGTGGTCGTTAAAAAACAGAATATAGAGGACAGATGACAGGGAAGGAAATCAGGGTATCAGGATGCAGGATACAGAGAATCAGGGTATCAGGAAAAACTAATCCGCCTCTGGCGGCCAAACCTGATTCCTGATAACCTGATGTCCACTGCCTGATATACTGATAACCTGATGCCTTATGACGAGGTAAGCTTATGGGCTGGTGGCTGGTTTTTGCAATTTTTCTTTATTTTGTGTGTGCGGTCCTGATAATAGCAGAAGTGTTCGTGCCGAGCGGCGGGTTGATAAGTATCTGTGCGCTGGCATGCTTAATCGGTGGCGCAACGATATTTTTTCGTCACAGCACGACCGCCGGCTGGATAGGGATAGGTATAGCGGCCGTAATGATACCGGCGGTCCTGACTTTTACTTACAAAATATTCCCAAAAACCAGATTCGGCAAAAGCGTTACACTTACTCCCCCCACACGGCAGCAGGGCGACGCCATACCTGATACGACCGAATTACAAAAGCTGCTTGGTGAGGTCGGTATCGTGCTTACACCGCTGCGGCCGGTGGGCATGTGTGATTTCGCAGGCCAAAGAGTTGAATGCGTGGCTGAAAGCGGATATGTTAATAAAGGTAAAAAGGTCAAGGTTATCGACGTGGAAAGTACACAGTTGACCGTCCGTATAATAGAAGAGAGTTAATGAAAGGACAAAAATATGTATAACTTAACAAACACGACTCTGGCGCAGGCCGAACCAATAAAAATGGTCGGAATAGCTCTTTTGGTCATAGTTGTCCTTGTTGTGGTTGTGTTCCTGCTGCTGTTCTTAAAATTCTTCCGGCTGTGGCTTCAGGCAAAACTATCGCGAGCGGACGTTAAATTCTCCGAGCTTATCGGGATGTGGCTGAGAAAGGTCGATATAAGGACAATAGTGATAAGCAAAATAACCGCGATTCAGGCAGGTCTGACACTAACGACAAGAGACCTTGAGAGCCATTTTTTAGCCGGCGGTCGGGTCCCGAACGTTGTGCGTGCCCTCATCGCAGCCAACAGGGCAAACATCGATTTGTCTTTGCAGACGGCAACTGCCATCGACCTGGCCGGTCGTGACATCCTCGAAGCGGTCCAGACAAGCGTCAATCCCAAGGTGATTGATTGCCCCGACCCTCAGAAAAGCCGAGGCACTATTGATGCAGTTGCTCAGGATGGGATTCAGTTGAAGGCAAAGGCGCGCATAACCGTCCGGGCCAATATCGAAAGACTAATAGGCGGTGCCACCCAGGAGACAATTATCGCTCGCGTGGGCGAAGGAATTGTTACCACTATCGGCAGTGCCATATCGTACAAAAGTGTTTTAGAGAACCCGGACAATATTTCAAAAACGGTTCTTGCCAAAGGGCTTGATGCCGGAACGGCTTATGAGATTCTTTCTATTGATATAGCCGACGTCGATGTCGGCGAAAATGTCGGCGCCCAGTTGCAGGCGGCCCAGGCTGAGGCGGATATGCGAAGAGCAAAGGCCGAGGCGGAAAAACGCAGGGCAATGGCGGTGGCGCGCGAGCAGGAAATGCGGGCGCTCGTAGTGGAAAATGAGTCCAAGATACCATTAGCGATGGCTGAAGCCTTCCAGAAGGGCAACCTCGGCATTATGGATTATTATCGAATGAAAAACATCATGGCTGATACGTCGATGCGCGATTCCATTGCAAAACCCAAAAAGAAAGAATAATAACCGACTGATAACCTGATACCAAATACATGATAACCTGATAATCTGATAGCCTAATGTTCTGTTGAAAACGTGGACTGTCATTCTGAGGCGAAGCCGAAGAATCTCATCTCTTGAGTCATAAAGAGATTCTTTACTACGCTTCGCTCCGTTCTCCGCAAGTCCACAGGACGCCTTACGGAGGAGTCCTTCGGACAGAATGACAGTTTTTGTGGCTTTTCAACAGAGCAGTAGCCTAATAAAATGGTTCTATTATGAATGCTCTCTTAGCACAAATCATTTCGCTCGCTCGCAGAAACGACATGGAAGGCTGGATGGATATACTTATCCTCGTGATTGTGGCGGCTGTCTATGGGCTCGGCGCCATCCTCAAAACAAAAAAGGGGAAAAAGGTGCAAGAGCAGACCGAGCAGCCACAAACCCGTAAGCCACAACGCAAACCTGCAGCCGGCAGGGGGGTTCTGGAGCAATTCTTTAAGGAGATTCTGCAAGCTGTCGAGCCTGCACAAGAGCGAGAGCCACGCCCGGCTGCCCAACAGGCACGCCCGAAAGTTGCTCGTCCTCAGCCTGCCCAAGCCGTGCGTAAATACACTGCCGAAGCCAAACAAGCGAGTCGAACCATACCTGCAGCACCTGCAGAAGAACCTAAAAGGCCCGGCCTTGAATTGTCTATACCGGCTCCAAAAGTTCAGCCTGCCTTTGAAGAGATTCCGGAACTCGGGACAAGTATTCTGGAGCTTCCGGATTTCACCAGTAAAGGCGTTGAAGAGCTGGTAGGTAAGGGTGTTGATATGCCCGCTGAAGTTGTCGAGTCAAGGTATCTTTCCGAGGTTTTGTCGGATTACGCCGACCCTGAGGAGTTAAGAAGGGCGATTCTGCATTACGAAATCTTAGGCAGGCCTTTATCCCTGCGCGCTCCATCCGGCCAGATTATCGGACTATAATTATGCTATAGCTCATTAGTATTGCATCAAGCTTGAATGTGTGATTTGTCATTCCTGCGAAAGCAGGAATCCACGTCTTTAATCCGCCAACTTCCTTGTCGCCGCACCTCGACACTATTCGTATGATTTATCGCAGTAAATCAGCGTTGCGAACATTCAAAAGAATCATTACGGGTTAATTATTCATTTCTGTCGGATTTTTTCAATGTGAATGATGGTATTTGGAACGTAAGCTGTCAAAAAGGCTTTTAATCTCTTTCTTTTGGGCCAAGCTTTCCGAGACCGTGTCGTCTATTCGGTTCAAGATATTATAAGAGTAAGTATTAGTTATCTCACAGCACAGTTCAAGGTAATTTTTGATTTCATTTAAATGCATCTTATTTTCTTCATGGAATTGCTCATCTATTGATGCTGGAGTGAGATGCGCTACCGCCTGATTTCGCCAATTCTCAATTTTTCCTATAATTGGGTCTGCTGCCTTATGCAATTTATTTTCATGCTCTGATATCTTCGATTGAAGCTCTGTATTTTCAGGGAAGTGGCGACGTATAAGCTTAAACAAATAAAAAAAACTATGAACGTTCTTTGTTCTATCTATAAAATGATTCAATTTCACAAAAAGCGCCTCGAAAACAGCTGACCAAAGGCAACTTATGATACAAGGAAATCTTTCTACCTATTCATTACTCTCCAGGGATTCTTCATGCAATCCTTCAAGAAAATGATAGTAGTTCCACGCCCAGACGAGGTTCTGTGAAAGTGAGTCGATGACCTTTTCAACGCTATCTTTGTGAACGGGATTCATATTTCACTATCATACTTTTTGACCACCAAGAATCACAACAATTAAAGCCCTGAAAAAATCAAGATATCCTGAATATTTGGCATTCTGAGATGTTTCTTTTCAATGCGTTAATTAACGTCCTATAATATATGTTATGTTTCATTCAGCTTTTTAGGCAGTATGGGTTATTTTCGTATTTTTTGAAGAAAAGCTGTAATTTAACCCATTATCAAAAAAAATCTGGCATTAGAAAATGCGCTATATCGCGATGCAAGGTACCTGTCAATGACACTTAGTGATTTCTTTTCCGGCAGGAATGAAAAGAAACAATTGAGGACAGATAGAGAAGCGATGGAACAT
>JBAQFY010000127.1:0-10271 GCA_049287505.1 Sedimentisphaerales bacterium
AGATTAGGGGTTCATTTTTCGGGCGGTTGTTTTAAAAACAGACTTACATAAAGAATATTTGTTCTTCGAAAAGTGAAATGGCTGTAGGTTCTTATACGGGAAAAATATATTGATTAATTTTGTGAAAGAGAAGGATAGTATGAGTCAGGATTACTCACAAGAACAATACAATAAAGATTTTAAGGACATAGAAAAGAAAAAAACTGCTGCTCTAAAGCACGCTCTTGATATACGGAAATTTGAAATTGAACTTTATTGGAAAAGAGCCACGTATTTTTGGACGTTTATCGGCGCTACTCTGGCGGCATACGGTGTCGTTCAAGCTTCATCTTCTATTTCTATAGAGACCAAAAATGATCTTTCTATTATTCTAACATGTTTGGGAATAGTATTCTCTTTTGGCTGGTTTTGCGTGAATAAAGGGAGTAAGCAATGGCAGGAGAATTGGGAAAACCATGTAGATCTGCTGGAAGATGATGTAACTGGCCCACTATATAAAGTAACACTCAGACGCCCTAAACCTAAGGGTATTAAATGGATTTCTCATTTAATAACAGGGCCATATAAATTTTCCGTATCAAAGATTAACCAAATGATCAGTTTGTATGTAACTTTTTTATGGATTTTTCTCCTGATTAAATCGCTAACAGAGTTTAGACTTGAAGCTACTATAAATTGGGGATATGTGGTTATTGGATTAACTGTTCTTACTTGTATAGGATTTTTTAGATTAGGTAAAACGGATGTAGATTCATTCACGCACCACGCCCATAAAAGGGAATCAAAAATTGATAGTTCCGCGTAACAAATTGCTGCTCCAGACCCGACTTCGCCAACGGTTTCGAAGAGCCGATAAACTAGGATAAACTAGGGACAGCCACATATTAATGGCTTGGGGCGAGTGCAAAGAAGACATTGACTGTCCATAATAAACCGAACGATTAATGATTAAATGGAAGAAAAAGATATTAAGGAAATAATGGGTTTGAAGAGAGAATACACTACTTATTTTGGTGAATTTTTTGAGAATTTAAAAAAAGAGTTTGTTAAAGGAATCGGTAACAAAGAAGCTGATGAATTTTCTTCTGAGGAGTTAGCCTTTAGAGATGCAATAAGTGCTTTACCATGCCCTGTTAGTGTTGTAAGAATAACAATCGATGTCAAAAAATATACAGAGGCCGAAAATAATATATATCATCTTATTAAATATGATTTCTTTAATTTTGGAGAATCTTCAATAAAATATTATGGCGTAACTGACTTAGATGAAATTGAGAAACATAAAAAACTGATGAAGGACTTTAATCTCAATCAAAATGAGATAAAAGAGCTTAAAAGTTTTAAGCTGAGAGGTTATGGCGATAATGAATTTTGGTATTGGGTTTTTGTTATTCCATACGATATTTTAAAAAAACGTGAAGAGTACATCACAGATTTCATAAAGTTATTTTGGACTACTTTTGGATATCAATTACTGGAAAAATTTGAGAAACGGATTGACTATAATACTAAATATGGCTTAAAAAGTGATCCCGTACTTCCACTATCCGAACTATTGAAGAAAGACATAGCATTCAGCCCTTTTGTGAAAGTTGATAAATCTGGCGAGACCCATGAAATCACATTAGAGGATTTGCAAAAAAGTGTATGTGATATCCAATTAATTCCCACTGTGCCTGAAGGAGTGAGAAAGGTCTTTAATGCCGCTAAAAGACTTCATATTTTCGGATATTTTGAATATTACTTTTTCACAATTTCCCAGCATTACGCATTTCTTGCATTGGAATCTGCTTTAAGGAACAGGTACAACGAAGTAAGTTGTAAACATAAAAAATTTATTAAACTTTATGAAATTATAAGAGAATTAGTACAGAAAGGAATTATACCAAAAGGCGAAGCGAATCGTTACGATGCAGGCAGAAATCTCAGAAATTTTCTTTCACATCTAAACAATCCGCCCATACTGACACCAACTTCCAGTTTGCTTAAAAGAGTAGCATATCAAATAAACCAAATATGGACACAACCGATAGACATGCGGTGGGACAATCCCCAAAGGGCAAGCCTACAGTAACAATTTTAGACAAGTGGTGCGAAATGCTACTCTGCGAAGTGAGCTTCGCTACGAAGCACGAGTATCGCACCCTACCTTTTTTTGATTCGCCTTTGGCGAAGTTATTATTTAAATAGATTCCTCCGCTTCGCCCCCATGCTTTCTTGCCTGCACCTGTCGGTAACGCAGGCACAGGTGCAAAAGCAAGAACAGGGGCTTCGGTCGGAATGACGCCCGACAGAAAAGCAAGTGGGCACACACCGGGGATAAACTCCAGGGGATTAGGGAATTAGAGGATTAGAGATTGGTGAATTAGTTAATTGGTTGGAACAAAAGGGAAAAAGAATATAGAATATCGAACAAGGAATGTAGAATGTCGAAGTTCGGGTAAGGGCGGTTACCTGTGGCACAAGTCGCGAACCGCCCCTACCGAAGATATGCAAAAATGCAAACCGCTGTCGCGTTTAGCAAATGAGGGCAACCACGTGGGGTTGCCCCTACGTTGGACGACGGAAGACACCATCCCCAAGCTGCGCTTGAGGCTGCCACCATTTAAAGCTATAAAATCAAATTTGACAGACTAATAGTTTATCATTCGAAGAACGGGAAAAGCTGTTTGAACTCGGCGGCGGAGGGCTGTCGGCCGTATTCACAAAGCTCAAATGCCTCGGCACAGCGAACCTTTTTGCCCTTCTCTTGGCCGTAGGCCTCGAGCAGTTTGGCCCGGTACTCATCGGCGGTTGCCTCAAACCAACGCCGAAAATTCTCGCGAACTTTACGGTGGGCTGCAGCCCGCTCCTGCTCGTTTTTGGGGAGCATTGATTCGTTGCCGGAAACACCACCCTCGACAAACTGCGATTCGAGAGTTGCAAGAGCATTTAGCTTCTTCTCGATAACACTGTCAATCGCAACCACTAAGCTCGGCTCAAAGGGATTAGGTTTCCGGAAGCGGTCCGAGAAGTACAGGAAAACCGGATTCGTCTTTAAGTGCGGCACATCCGGGCAGATAAACGGACAAATTACCATATACGCGGCATCCTGAACAAGGACACCGGTGTAACGGTGGTCCGGATGGTAGTCGTTCGTACGATGTGACAAGACGATGTCGGCTTTCCATTCGCGAATGAGCCGCACGAAAGCCTTTCGGTTTTCGAGTGTCGGCATAAGCTCTCCATCGTGGTTGTCCAGGACCTCGGTCTCGATGCCCAAAATTTTTGCTGCCTTTTTGACTTCCGCTGTTCGTCTTTGAGCCAGCGGCCCGCCGGCCATTTTCCAGTGGCCGATATCGCCGTTGGTCGTCGAGACGAATTTGACGTGATGTCCCTGTGCGGCCCACATTGCTGCTACGCCCCCGGCCTTAATCTCACAATCGTCCGGGTGTGCACCGAATGCGATGATGCGCAGCTTGCCGGTAGTGCTCGATTTAGCAGCGCGGGCACGCTCACTGCCCAGCGGAGAGTCGGACAGGTTACGCTCAGCCGCCGGAGCCAGATAAGCAAAGACGAAAGCCATCAATGTTAGCATTGTTAATGTTAGAGTTGCTGAATCACAAATTCTCTTTCTCATAATTAAACCTCCAAACAAAAAACAATCAGGTGGATTCAACTAACACTGTACAAAAAATCGGCAAATGTGCAAATGATTTTTATGGACTATATTCAATAGTAGTCTGTCACATATGCTTTGAGCAGTTGTCATTCCGCACCCGTTCGGCTTTGCTCAGGGCAGGCTTTAATGCGGGAACCATTGTTTCAATTCTGGATTCCTGCTTCCGCAGGAATGACAACCCATCAATTGAACTGTGACAAAGTAAGTAAACTCGAGGCTTAGAGCACGGGGTGCTTCAAATGAAAGCCGGTGGCATCTTGATAAGCCTTGGCTACGGCCAACACCTCTGACTCACCATAAAGCTTGCCGGTAAAGGTAATGCTCGTGGGTTCCTGCTTTTTGTTGAAACCGTTGGGCAGCACTACAGCGGGGTGTCCCGTGAGGTTGGTTAAAAGAAGGTTGTCTCCCACCCAGGACGGGGCCACGTAAACGTCAATGTCCGACATAAGCTCGTGCATAGCCTTCATTACCAGCGTGCGCAGACGATTGGCCTGGATGTATTCGACCGCGGGAACCAGGCGGGCTTCTCGAAACCGATTGGGCCAGGCGTCCTTTATCTGGCGAACGAGAAGGGCATCCCTGCCGCTTCGGGTCAGCTCGTCGAAAGCGGCCGCCGCTTCGACACCGAGGATGAATGCCATTGCATCGACAGGATAATCCGGAAGCTCAATCGGTATAAGCTCAAGACCCAGGCCCCGCAGCACCTCCAGAGCTGCTTCATCGTTGGCCTTGGATTCTTTGTCGTCGCGATCTTCCTCAAAAGCGCTCTTGATGTAACCGACTTTCAAGTCCTTGATTCCTCGGCCCGCATCCCAGTTAAAAGGTAAATCCACAACCGTGCTATCTTTGCCGTCGGGTCCGTAAATGGCGTTGAAAACCAGCGCGCAGTCCTCAACGCTGCGGCAGATGGGGCCGATTTTATCCATAGTCCAGCTCAGGGCCATCGCGCCATATCGACTAACCCGCCCGAAGGTGGGCCGCAGCCCTGTTGCTCCGCACACCGTGCAGGGTGAAACGATGGAGCCCCAGGTCTCCGACCCAATCGAGAAGCCGACCAGGCCTGCGGCGGCAGCGGCGGCCGGGCCGGCGGATGAGCCGCTCGAACCTTTCTCCGTATTCCAGGGATTCCGGGTCTTGCCGGCGAACCAGACGTCTCCCCAGGCCAGCGCACCTAAAGCTAATTTTCCCACAAGAACCGCACCGGCCTCTTCCAAACGCCCGACCACGGTTGCATCCAAGTCGATAACCTGGTCTTTATAGGGCATCGCACCCCAGGTGGTCTTATATCCTTTAACCGCCAGTAAATCTTTGGCCCCCCAGGGAATCCCGTGCAAAGGTCCTCGATAACGACCCGCCGCGATTTCCTTATCGGCACGTTTCGCCTGCTGCAGGGCCAATTCCTCCGTTAAGGTTATGACACATTGCAGCTTGCTGTCGTACTTTTTTAGCCGGCTCAAATACATATTCGTAAGCTCCAGTGAGCTTACTTTACGCGATTTAATCAGTCCGGCCAGATTAGTAATCGTCCAAAATGACAGCTCCTCAATATCCGAAGGGCGTTTTGCCTTTCCGGGTTTACTTGCCTTTATCGGCAGTCCCGTAAGTCCCGTAAGGGACGCTGCGCGTCGCTTTGTTTCAAAGCCCGGTGCAACGGGATTGAACTGAATGGCCGGTGCCACGCTGTTATCCAGTTGAACTTCGCGTATTTTCTCATAGCGTTTCAGGTGCTCGTTCAGTCCCTCGACCATCAAATCCCGCTCCTGGTCGGTAAATTCAAGCCCGGCTATCTGCTCAGCGTCCTGAAGCATTTCTTTAGTAATCTTGGTGACCTTGTCGTCTTGCATTTTCGCCCAGAGAACACCCGGCAGAACCGTGGCAGACAATCCCAGGCCGGAGAAATATGCAAGGAAGCTGCGACGGGCCAACTGCGTTTTGTTATATGCAGTATCCCGCGCAGCGTCCCTTACGGGAATTACGTGAGAAGCCTTTGACGTTTTCACTGAAACCGACATACCAATTACCTTTCATTTTTCGTTATGTCCCTGCAGGACTGTTTTTCACAATTTTATACGCCGTATCCCGCGCAGCGTCCCGCACAGCGTCCCTTACGGGACTTACGGGACTTACGGGAAGTGCTTTGTTAAAATCATATACCCTAAATCTACTTTATTTGCGATATAAAATTTCTAATAACTGTTGAGTAAGCATAATTGGTCTAAATCATTTTTTGCGTTCGTATATTGAATACGTAAAGCGCGTAGTACGTGTTTAGCCAAGTGTAGCTTAAATGGCCATCCCCAAGCTTGGACTCCACTTTGCTGGAGTCCTGCGCTTAAGGCTGCCACACATTCTTTAATAATTTTATTGTGTGGCATCCTCAAAGCCGAAGGCTTTGGGGATGGTTTTTCCCTGGCTAAACACATACAGCGCGTACGCGCTTTACGTATAAGCTTTTATTTTGCGATTGATTGTTAAGGTAAAACAAAAGAATGAACAAAGAATGAACAAAGAATGAACAAGGAATGAACAAGGAGAAAATTATGGAGAACATTATAACTTACAAATCCGAAACACACGAGGCGGCGGTAGATAAATTCGAATGCGGATACGCACACTTCTCCGCAAGTCCCGTAAGGGACGCCTTGCGGCGGAGTCCCAAGAACTGACAGGCGTGCTCAAGATACGAAATGCCAAATCAGAGATTTCTTCCTCGCGAAGTTTATTCCTTCACTCAGTTCAGGACAGGCTCTGAGCCCATTCGGCTGCGCTCAGGGTAAACTCCGCCGAAGGGCTCCTCGCAATGACCTCAAACAATATCGAATTCGCCATAGACGAACCTTCGGTGGAAATCCAGCAATGTTGTCAAATTCTATAACAAGCGAGGCACAGCCGAGCAGTGGATCAGGGAAGGTAAGTACGCCTTGAACTGGACGAGGCTTTCTTGTCATGATTTCGTTGATAATCAGGTCCGCCTTCAGCTATTTGCTCTGGCTTACAACATCGGTAATTTTCTCAGGCGGTTGGCATTGCCCAAGTCAGTGAAACAATGGTTCCTGCGAACGCTCAGAGACAAGCTCATCAAGATAGGAGCCAAGGTGGTCAGCCATTTCCGTTACGTGATATTTCAGATGGCGGAAGTGGCTGTGCCGCAGACGCTCTTTCGGGGAATCCTTGCCCCGCCGTTAGGCGTCCTGTGGAGAATCCGGCGGTTGCGTTTTTTGACAATACCTGCGAGGCCGGGATGATGTGTGGAACTGCTGAAAATCGGGTTCTGGAATCCCGATTTTATCGGGAACGGTGGCGGTGTGCCAATACAGTGGGAAAAAGTGGCTTTTCGAAGTATTTGCTCGATTTCGTTGTCTTTTTTTGCGAAAAAACTCGCTGGAGTAGCCGGAATATTGTTGACATTGTGATAAAATTACGGTATTTTAGGACTTGAAGTGTGCAGGAGTGGTTCAGTGAAGTGTATATGGGAAATCCCTGATGATATCTGTTAAATGGATAGGAGGCGTGTAATGTACGTGCCTGATTACCGAACCACCTCATGGCCGAATACGGTGGCTCGTCCCCCCTGACCAAATTGTATCACCGAGGGTATAACGAGACTTTGCCCATGGTTCAGGAAGAGCGGAAGTCCGGAGGTTACTGGAAAACCGACAATGACTTTGGGTGCTGTCAAGACTCCATAAGTTTAGGTTTTTTCTTGTGTTCTTATTTGAGATGTGTAATCACCTTGCTAATTCGGTATTGAGATGAATACGTTAGTATTGTTTTATAAAAAGCATGGACATCAGCTCTGTTTCTGTTGATGATTCATTGCTAAACCAAAACTATTTTTAGGAGGAATAAAATGTTAGCTAAGAAATGCCTTTTCATGGGGATTTTCACTTTGCTCAACGTGAGTTTGGCGATTGCGGACCCACCTGCAGTACACCCGCTGACTGGAGAACCACTGGTGATAGACTGTCTCAGGGGTACTCCTGATGCAATTGACGGAGATCTGAGCGACTGGAATCTTGACGCTATGACCCCAGCAGTTCTTGATGTGAGAGAGCAATTGTATATGGGACAGGATACCTGGGACAACTCTGATGACAGCAGCGGAAAGTTCTATATGCTATGGGATGACGAGAACATCTACATGGCAGTGGTGATGAAAGATGATAAGTTATCCATGAATAAAACCGGCGGCGATATCTGGAATGCGGACTGTATAGAAATATTTTTCGCTACGACAAACGCCGTTCCACCACATGCTGAACATTACCAGTACGGCTTTAACGCCAATAACCAGACATGGAACTGGTGCAACATGGATAGTGGTGGTCAGAGCGCGATTGATTACCTGCAGGTAGCTTCCACCATAACTGCTGATGGATATATCTGCGAAGCCTCTATCGAATACGGACAGATGCTGTCATTAGACTTTACAGCAGGCAACAACATCGGATTCCACCCTGTATTCGACGACACCGACGATGGTGATAGAGAGCTTCAGATGACCTGGACAAGCCGTGAAGCTCACGACCAGAGTCTAGGATTTGGGTATTTGTTTCTCTCCGACGCTGCAGTCACACCGGGATTCAGTAAGAATCCGAGTCCTGCCAACGGTGCCATGATCGAGAATACGTGGGTCACCCTTGGCTGGCGGGCCGGAGAATTTGCAGTTTCGCACGATGTGTATTTGGGCGATAATTTCGACGATGTGAACAACGGCACCGGCGATACCTTCATAGGCAACCAGGCCGGCACATTCATTGTTGTAGGCTTTCCGGGATTTCCATACCCGGACGGCCTCGTTCCGGGCACGACGTACTATTGGCGAATCGACGAGATCAATCAAGCCGATCCGGACAGTCCATGGAAGGGCAAGATATGGAGCTTCACGGTTCCGCCTAAGACCGCCTATGAGCCCGTTCCGGCTGACGGAGCCGAATTTGTGGCCACCGATGCGACTTTAAGCTGGACCCCGGGTTTCGGTGCCAAATTGCACACAGTCTATATCGGCACCGATTTCGACAATGTCAACAACGCCGCCGGAGGCGCCCCGCAGGGCCTGGCAACCTACAAACCCGCATCCCTTGAACTGGAGAAGGTTTACTACTGGCGGGTGGATGAGTTTGACGCCCTGGCCACATATAAAGGCGATGTCTGGGCCTTCACAACTCCGGGCGCCGCAGGTAATCCGCAGCCATCTAACGGTTCGACGGGTGTGCAGATGACCGCACAGCTTGGCTGGACACCGGCTACCAAAGCAGTCTCGCACGATGTTTACTTTGGCACCGACAAAGATGCGGTGAGAAACGCCACGACTTCTTCGCCCGAATACAAAGGCAACAAAGCAGCGGGCGCTGAGAGTTACGATCCAGGAAAGCTTGCCTGGCACAGCGACTACTACTGGCGCGTGGATGCGGTCTATAATACAGGTAAGGTTAAGGGTCTGGTCTTGAGCTTTACGACGGCCGATTTCCTTGTTGTGGATGATTTCGAGTCCTACAATGACATCGACCCGCCGGACCCGGCAAGCAACAGGATATTCGAGGCGTGGATTGACGGCTTTGGAACCACGGACAATGGCGCTCTCGTCGGCAATGACCTTCCTCCTTACGCAGAGCAGAGAATTGTTCATGGCGGTGCCCAGTCGATACCGTACGCATACGACAACAACCTGAAGACCTCGGAGGCGACGCACACATTGGTTTATCCGCGCGACTGGACAGAGGAAGGCGTTACGAAGCTGTCATTGTGGTTCAGCGGCGCGTCGGCCAACTCTGCCGAGCGGATGTTTGTTGCCCTCAACGGCACAGCGGTTGTGTACCATGATGAACCCGCTGTGACGCAGATAGCCCGATGGACGCAGTGGGTCATCGACTTGCAAGCGTTTGCCGACCAGGGTGTGGCCTTGACCAATGTCAATACTGTTACCATTGGCTTCGGCACGAAGAATAGTCCCGCAGCAGGCGGCTCGGGCAAGATGTACTTCGACGACATTCGGCTGGTTAGGTAAGCTCATTGGAAGCTAATTGAAGCAGCAAGGCAATCCACAGGATGCCTTATGGCACTGCGCTGCTGAGAAGATAGATTTGCACGAGTTCGGGGTCTATGCTGATTCACTCGGTATAGGCCCCGGTTGTTTTGGTATGAGCAGAAATGCCACTTAAACTTGTATGCCAAGTCCCATTCGAGATAACAGTAGAAAAGGTCGAACTGCTTTGAGATATGATATCCTCAATTTCAAGCAAAACATCAATTGAAATTCATCCTCTTCTTTGATTGCATGTTGTCTGCGTACAAAAGGTGGTAATCCAATTGCCCAAATATGGGGTGAGTATGACAGAAAAATGACAGGAGTAACAAATCAAAAAATTCAGAGGACAAATTCCGTATTGGCTGTACTACTGGCCACGCTGTGCACGGCGGCTGTTGGCAAGACCATCTACGTTGACGATGACGGCCAAGCAGCCCAGTCACTGCCGG
This sequence comes from Sedimentisphaerales bacterium, assembly GCA_049287505.1. Classification (GTDB taxonomy): domain Bacteria; phylum Planctomycetota; class Phycisphaerae; order Sedimentisphaerales; family Anaerobacaceae; genus NIOZ-UU13. The sequence continues at coordinate 10,139 of JBAQFY010000127.1, forward strand.
ACTATGTGCCATTGGTAGGGGGTCTCAATGGGGACTGCCGGGTCGATGAAGCTGATTTGGCATTGCTGGAAGAAAACTGGCTGAAGGATAATTCATTGACTGAAGAGTGGTTTAAGGTCGATTAACTGGGGTC
>JBAQFY010000128.1:0-46114 GCA_049287505.1 Sedimentisphaerales bacterium
GGCCCGCTGCGAATGGGTAATAGCGGCTACGGGCGTCGTTCAGCCGCGAAGTGAAGGTATGGAAAATCCGAAGCTGCCGACCGGCCAAATCGAAGTCGCTATACAGCAGTTGGAAATTCTAAATACCTCAAAGACTCCGCCGTTTGAAATCGATAGCGCCGAAAAGACCGGCGAGGAGCTGCGCCTCACCGGCCGCTATATCGACCTTCGTCGCCCCCAGATGCAGCGTAAGCTCCGCACCCGCCACCGTGTTACAATGGTTGTACGGGATTTTTTCGACAAGCTGGGCTTCTGGGAGATTGAAACACCGATGCTGGCCAAGAGCACTCCGGAAGGAGCACGAGATTTCCTCGTCCCCAGCAGACTTCACATAAACTGTTTCTACGCACTGCCCCAGTCGCCGCAGCTTTTCAAGCAGATTCTGATGGTCAGCGGTGTTGATAAATACTTCCAGATAGTGCGTTGCTTCCGCGATGAAGACCCCCGCGCCGACAGACAGGCCGAATTCACACAAATCGACGTCGAGATGAGCTTCGTCGATAGCAATGATGTCATTGACGTCCACTCAAACCTAATAGCCCGCCTCTGGAAGCAGATACTGGATATAGACGTGGCGTTACCGATTCGGCGGATGTCCTACAAAGAGGCAATCACCGACTACGGCATAGACAGGCCGGACTTACGCTTCGATATGAAATTAAAGGACATTTCCGATATCGCCAAACAAAGCTCGTTCAAAGTCTTTACTTCTGTGATTGAAAACGGCGGGATAGTAAAAGGCCTTTGCACGCCGGGCGGCGATAGATATTCCAGAAGCGATATCGAAAAAACACTTACAAACTTCGTCGCCGACTACGGCGCAAAGGGACTGGTCTGGTCCAAGCTCAAAACAGAGAATAATAATCTCTCACTGCTCGGCGGTGTTGCCAAGTTCTTCAGCCCCCAAGCCCAGCAGCAGATTATCGAACGCTTCGAGGCCAAAGACGGAGATTTGCTCCTCTTAGTTGCCGATGATGAGGCCGCCGCAAACAAGGCACTGGCCCCCTTGCGGTGCAAACTTGCCCGCGACCTGAAGCTTTATGACAAGGGACGCTTCGAGTTCGTATGGGTGGTGGACTTTCCCCTGTTTGAATGGAATGAGGACGAAAAGCGCTACGATTCACTGCACCATCCGTTTACTTCTCCCATCGAAGAGGACGTGGGCAAGCTCGATACCGACCCCGCCAATATTTGTTCGCAGGCTTACGACATAGTCGTTAACGGTTCTGAAATTGGCGGCGGAAGCATTCGTATCCACAACCCGAAAATTCAACAGAAGGTTTTCGACCTGCTCAATATATCAAAGAAGCAGGCACAGCAGCGGTTTGGTTTCTTCCTGAAGGCCCTTGAATACGGCGCCCCACCGCACGGCGGAATAGCCTTCGGCCTCGACAGGCTTGTTATGCTGCTAACCGGAACGGAAAATATCAGAGATGTCATTGCGTTTCCGAAGACCCAGCGAGGCCAGTGCCTCCTGACCGATGCCCCCAGCGAAGTGGACCAGAAACAGCTCGATGAGCTTAACCTGCGAATGCAAAGACACTCGCACATAATCCGGCAAAAAACCGATGAGTAGCACTATTAGCTGCATTAGAATCCGACTTTAAAGTCATGAAAAAGGTGAAAAATTGTCTTGACCATTACGATGGTATTATGGATAAAAAATTACATTTGGAGCGGAATTTGTCGTCAGACTATAAGTTTCTTTTGGGAATAGGTTATTTTTAGGTTATCATTTTTCAACATATTATTCGGTACCTGAACGGTCTTTTTGCATTTGGCATACTACAAAATGGAAACCAATATTTGTCTGGAGGAGCTATATGTTAGCGACCTTACAGAACTGGGAAAGGTTGGCTTGGTTATGTGGGGCAGCCGTACTGGTCGGGCTTGTGGGCCATTTTTTGGTCTTTGAGTTGCTGCTGAACCTTACCAAACGCACTAAAAGCATCGTTGATAACTCTTTTGTCAAGTATTGCTATAGACCTTTACAGTGGATAATCATTCTTATCATCATCCGACTGTTATCGAAATTAACTGCATTTCAAACTCAGGTGCCTGATTTTCTTAATCACCTTCTGGGCTTGCTGCTTATCGGGTTGGTCTCCTGGTTATTAATCAGGTCCACGTACGTTTTAGAAGACTATATTCTCACCCGTTTTAACGTTGACGTGAAAGATAATCTCAGAGCCAGGAAAATACATACACAGTTCAGAGTTCTAAAGCGAATAGTGATTGCAGTTGTCGGTATTTTGGCGTTCGGGACATGCCTGATGACTTTTGAAAAGGTTCGTCAGTTAGGGACGACAATTTTAGCCTCGGCAGGTATTATTGGCATTGTTGTAGGCATGGCTGCTCAGCGAACTATTGCGACCTTTATCGCCGGCCTTCAGATTGCTATTACGCAACCTATTCGTGTAGATGATGTTGTCATAGTGGAAAATGAATGGGGACGCATCGAAGAGATAACTTTAACCTATGTGGTTGTAAAGATTTGGGATTTAAGGCGTTTAGTTGTCCCCATAACCTATTTCATTGAAAAGCCTTTCCAGAACTGGACACGCGTTACAGCAGACATTTTAGGTACTGTATTCATTTATGTTGACTATACGGTACCTATCGAGTCTATCAGAGCCGAGCTCCATCGTATCCTGAAAGATTCGGAATTCTGGGATGGCAAGGTCTGTGTCCTGCAGGTTACTAACACATCTGAGCGTACGGTTGAGTTAAGGGCTCTTATGAGTGCAGCAGATGCCTCAATTGCATGGAGTCTTCGTTGCCAGGTTAGAGAAAAGCTGATTGATTTCATTCAGAAAAATTATCCGGAGGCTTTGCCCAAGCTGAGAACCGAATTCCACCGGCTAAAAGGTTAACAGATGAAAACCGCTTATGCTTTTACGCTCTTGTGGACTTGTTTACATTTTGAAGAAGTAAATTTTATTTTATGCGGACTAAATTAAAATACATCTGGCTAAAGCTTTTGATGCTCCTGCGGTTATCGCCCTTGTCGCTGGCGAAAAAGTGCAGACTCACCTTTGGGGCCGCGGTGGTCTTTATCTTAACGATTGCGCTTCTGCTGCCCTATATCTGGATGAGTCAGCTTATCAAAAAAGACCTGCTCGATACTGGCAGAGCAAGGTCACAGGCACTGCTCGACCGGCACTTCCAGCTAAAAGAACCCGGACAAACGGCTCTTGCGCCATTAGACAATACCGGGCAGGTGATGGATGTAAACGACCCCGATATGCGATGGATTCGCTTCGCAAAAAGCGATGAGGGACCCCGCCTTGCGGGAACCCAAAAACAGCTCCAGCAGTTATCCGACGAGCAGAAACAGATGATTGAATCTCTAAAAGCCGAAGAGGGCAGGGATGATAATATCCGGCTGACCAAAGAAGGGGGCCATCTGGAAAGTAATTATGTACGAATCTTCAGGGCAACTGATAAATGTATAAAGTGCCACGACCCGCAGGGCTCCGCCAGCGCATTTTCGTTAAATGAGCCGATAGGCACCGTACTTATTCGCTTCCGGGGCATTGGCAGCGAAGTAAGTAAAACAAAATTCTTAAACCTCGTCTGGGTTATTGTTGCCGGTCTAATCGGCGGCATTGGGGCGGTCGTAGCTTTCTACTGGATAACCCAGCGGGTCATCCTGCGGCCAATCCGACAATTGCGGGCAATGGCAAACAACGTCGCAGAGGGAAATCTCGATATTAGAAGCACGATAAAAACCGGTGACGAATATGAAAAGCTCGCAAACGCCTTCAACAATATGCTCGACGGACTGCAGGCTACACAGGAAAAACTCCGACAGGCGAATAAGCAGCTCGATGCCAAAATAGCTGAGCTTTCGGAGCGAAATATCGAGCTGTTCAAAGCCAACAAGGTTAAGAGTGAATTTCTGGCCAATATCTCCCACGAGTTTAGAACCCCCTTGAATGCGATTCTGGGCTTTGCTCAGGTCCTGAGAGAAAAGCAACACTTGTTAAAAAAAGAAAAGGCACAAAAGTATGCCGAGAACATTATCACCAGCGGAAACAGCTTGCTGAATATGATTAACGACCTGCTCGACCTGGCTAAAACGCAGGCCGGTAAAATGGAGCTTCACATCGAACAAACTTCTCTGCCGCAGTTATGTAAATCTGTGGTTTCATCTTTCTCGCTGCTGACAAAGAAAAAGAAAGTAAAAGTCAAACTGCTGGTCGATCCCGATATGCCGATTCTTTCAACGGATGCCGGTAAAGTACAGCAGATACTGTACAATTTCCTCAGTAATGCCGTGAAGTTTACATCCCAGCGGGGCAGAATTGAAATTCGAGCCAAAATGTTGGATGAAAAGACAGTCCGGATTGCAGTAAGCGACACAGGCTGTGGCATTGCCGAGTCTGACAGGAAAAAAATCTTTGAAAAATTTCGCCAGGCTGACGGCTCTATAACCCGCGAATCAACCGGTACTGGCCTGGGACTTACTATCAGCACCGAATTAGCTGCTATGCTCGCCGGCAGCATCGGCATGGAGAGCGAGCTCGGTAAAGGCTCAACCTTCTGGCTCGATATCCCCGTTACACTTACAAAAGAGTCTTAGTGGCCAATAGTTAATTAGTATCTGTTGCGGAAAGTAGAAATCGAAGATGTCACCCCTGCACCTGCTTTCGCAGGTGTAAACTCGTCCCCGCGGAAGCGGGGAGCAGGGGTCCAGAGCGAAAAAACTGGATTCCCGCTGGAGTTTATCCCGCACAAGATGTGGGGCGGGAATGACAAATACTGTATCTGCAACAGGAACTCATTAACAGTTTAACCCAAACAATTAGGAGAATATAATGCGTACAATAACAATGTCACTGTTTCTTTTTCTTTGTGTGAGTATTGAGACACCGCTTTATGTAAATCCCCTCACAGCTTTTTCTGCCGTATCTTCTGTCCAAACTCATCCGTTTTCCGTTCGCGATATGCTGGCTATGGACGAACTCTCCGACCCGCAGGTTTCACCGAACGGTATATGGATTGTCTTTGTACTGCGCCAGACCGACCTTGAAGCAAACAAAGGACGAACCGACCTCTGGCTTGTTGCCACTGATGGGACAGGCCTTCGCCGTTTGACATCTCATCCCGAAGCGGACTCTAATCCCCGCTGGGCACCTGACAGCAAGTCGATATTCTTTATCTCCACCCGCTCGGACTCCGCACAGGTATGGCGCATTCAAATTGACGGCGGAGAAGCCCAGCAGGTTACGGACCTGTCTCTTGACGTTGGAAATCTGATTGTCTCACCCGATGGGATACATATCGCCTTTACTATGGAGGTCTTCCCCGACTGTAACTCTGTAGCCCAGACAAAGGACAAGCTCGATGAAATCAAGCAAAGAAAGACAAGCGGACGAATTTACGAGCAGATATTCGTTCGGCACTGGGATACATGGAAAGATGGCCGACGTTCACATCTGTTTCTAATGCCGATTGCCGGAGGCGATGTAGTGGACCTAATGGGCCCCCGCCTTGCGGGAACCCGGGGTATGGATGCCGACACTCCTTCCAAACCCTTCGGCGGCACAGAGGAGATTACATTCACTCCAGACGGCAAAGGCCTTATCTTTTCCGCCCGCAATGTGGGTCGAACAGAACCCTGGTCAACAAACTTCGACCTTTACTGGGCGCCTATCGATAGTTCTGAACCGCCGAAATGTTTGACTAAGAAGAATAAGGCATGGGATACACATCCGCTCTTCTCCCCAGACGGCAGAACCCTGGCTTACCTGGCTATGACCAGGCCCGGCTATGAATCTGACCGTCTCAGAATAGTCCTGCGCCCCTGGCCCAACGGTGAGCAGAGGATTCTGACAAAAAATTGGGATAGCAGCCCATCCTCGTTCTGTTTCTCGGCGGACGGTAAATCAATCTATGCGACAGCAGCTAATACAGGCCAAAAATCTCTGTTCAAAATTGATGTAAAAACCGGTGCCGTCCGAACCATCATCAAAGAAGGCAGCACCAGTTCACCCGGTGTCGCAACAGACGGCAGGATTATCTACGACATGAGTAGTCTGAGCAGTCCTGTGGAGTTATATTCGGTTAAACCTGATGGCAGCGATATGCGTCAAATCACAAATATCAATTCAGAAAAAATAGCTGCTGCTCGTATCGGCGAATGCGAGCAGTTTACATTCGCCGGATGGAATGATGAAACGGTCTATTGCTACATCGTCAAGCCTGTGGATTTTGACCCCGCCAAGAAATACCCTGTGGCCTTTCTGATTCACGGAGGCCCTCAGGGTTCTTTCGGCAACAGTTTTCATTACCGTTGGAACCCGCAGGCCTACGCAGGAGCAGGCTACGCCGCTGTAATGGTGGATTTCCACGGCTCTACCGGATACGGACAGGCCTTCACTGATTCCATCCGGGGCGACTGGGGCGGCAAACCTCTCCAAGACCTGCAGAAAGGTCTGGCCGCCGCCTTAAAACGTTATCCCTCGATGGACGCCGATAGGGTCGGCGCGCTCGGCGCTTCTTTCGGCGGCTATATGATTAACTGGATAGCCGGTAATTGGCCCGACCGTTTCCGCTGTCTGGTCAATCACGACGGCAATATTGATGAACGCATGGCATATTTCGACACCGAAGAGCTCTGGTTTCCCGAGTGGGACCACCTCGGCACGCCCTGGAATAATCCAGACAGCTATGAGAAGCATAACCCGGTAAGCTTCGTCAAAAACTGGAAAACCCCGATGCTGGTTATCCACGGTGCGCTGGACTTTCGGGTGGCGGATACTCAGGGACTCGGCACCTTTAATGCCCTCCAGCGCCTTGGAACTCCCAGCAAGTTGCTTTACTTCCCCGATGAAAATCACTGGGTGCTAAAGCCGCACAACTCCATTCTCTGGCACGAAACAGTGATAAGCTGGCTGGACCGTTGGCTGAAAAACTCCGACCGTGACGAATACCAAAAATGATTATTGATTATTGCCTGCACCTGTGCTATCCTACACAGGTACAGGTAATTATTTTGGATGTGCTCATGGCTAAAAAATGTGTAAGGGCGATTTTCCCCGGCTCGTTTGACCCGATAACAAACGGGCACCTGGACGTTATACACCGCGGTATGAAACTCTTCGACAAGCTTATCATCGCGGTCGGACGTAGTCCGGTCAAAAATCAGCTCTTTACACCCGAAGAGCGGGTGGAAATGATAGCTGAGCTAATCCACGAGAGACAAATGACGGGTGTTTCGGTAGAAAGTTTTGAGGGATTGACGGTTGAATACGCCGCTAAGAAAAAAGCCGATGTCATCCTGCGCGGCCTGCGAAGCCTTACCGACGTCCAGTATGAGTTCCAGCTTGCTATGACCAACCGGGCTGTAGCCGGAATAGAAACGGTCTTTATTATGACCAGCGAACAGTATGGATTCACAAGCTCGACCTTGATTCGCGAGGTCGCCTCATTAGGTGGAGATTTGTCAAATTTAATTCCGGAAAATATTTACGAGCGATTAAAACGGCAAATTAAAAAATAAAACGGTTACTCGATGTCGAATGTTCGTTGAAAAGGAGCATCGAGTATCAAGTATCGAGAAATGTTTACGATTAGTGTCGAAACGAACTTTTGGGCATCGCACCAATTGGTTACCCCCACGTCCGATTGTGCGGACAAGTCTGGGGGCTTAAAAGAACCTTTGCATCATCATAACTGGCTGGTTAGCGCTGATGTCAGCAGCGACAAGCTCGACAGCATGGCAGTTGTGATGAACTTTCATAAACTTAAGGCGATGGTCGATAATATCGTGGCTGAGTTTGACAATAACGCACTGAACGAAATCAGCTATTTTCAGCAGAGCAACCCATCAGCCGAGAACGTAGCAAGATATATATATGAAAAACTCCGGACCAAACTGCCCGAAGGCGTTAAGCTCCGAAATATCAGGGTGGTTGAGGAGCCGGGCTGCGCGGCAAATTTCAGCGAGTAGATAAATCTGCCTATAGTAACTTTCTAAATTTGACGATTATTTAATCAGGATTTATGGTATAATATATGATGAGGCCCCGCGAAGCGGGAACTATATGATATGCAATGTCAGATTTGTAACAAAAATGATGCGACTATTCACCTGACCGAGATTGCCGACGGGGTTCGCACCGAGATGCACATCTGTGAGCATTGTGCGGCCGAGCAGGATATAGCGGTCAAGAGTCATATCCCTATCAATGAGCTGCTTAGCAGTCTGCTTGCCGTCCAGCCAACAGATGATGAGCTATCCGGGCCTTCAGAGCAGAAGCTCGTGTGCCCGAGCTGCGGCTTTACATTAGCTCAGTTTCGCAAAGAAGGGGTCTTGGGTTGCCCCCATGATTATGAGGTTTTTGAGAAATCGCTTTTGCCGCTCATCGAAAAAGCCCATAACGGCAAGACAGCTCACTGCGGAAAAATTCCTTCAAAAACACCGCAGGACACAAAGAAGCAGATAGAGCTCTTAAACCTGCGCCGGCAGCTGCAAGCTGCGGTGCAAAGCGAAGATTACGAACTGGCTGCCGAATTGCGGGACAAAATAAATCAAGCTGAAAAATAAAGGCCCTTTAAACTATACATACGCAATACGAGATATGAAACTAACAGACATAAGTAATGATATAAACGAGTGGTTCAACGGCTCGGGACCGTTGGCCGATATCGTTGTATCCTCGCGGATTCGCCTGGCCAGGAACATCGCCGGCTACAAATTCCTCAGCCATTGCTCAAATAATGAAAAAGCTGAAATACTTAAAACGCTTAGAGATGTCTTGATGTCTCTCGAGCTTGGCGATAAAATCTTCTATATCAGCGTGGATAAAGCCCCTACTCTAAGCAAACATTTCTTGGTGGAACGCCATCTTATCAGCCGGCAACATGCCTTCGGTAAAGGCCCGCGAGGTGTCGTCATCGCCCAGAAGGAATTCTTCACAGCTATGATTAATGAAGAGGACCATCTGCGGCTCCAGGTACTAAAAGCAGGCTGTCAGCTATCTGGATGCGCCAAGCAGATAAACCAAATCGACGATATGATAGAGCAAAAGGTCGACTATGCTTTCAGCCCTCGTTATGGCTATCTGACGGCCTGCCCGACAAATCTGGGCACAGGGGTTAGGGTCTCGGTAATGCTCCATCTACCAGCTTTGAAGATGACAGGGCAGATAGAAAAGTTCTTCAACGCCGCAAGGGATATGAGCCTGGCCGTGCGAGGCCTTTTCGGCGAAGGTACCGAAGCGGCAAGTGACCTGTACCAGATATCCAACCAGGTTACCCTTGGCATCTCGGAGGCGGATATTATCTCGCAATTTGAAAATATCATCATACCTGAAATAATCGAATACGAAAACGCTGCAAGAAATCAATTGCTCTCCAAGCAGTCCGACGTCCTCGACGATAAAATCTCCCGGGCGATGGCGCTCTTACAAAATGCCCATTTGATAAGTTCGCAGGAGGCGCTGTTCCTGCTGAGCCACCTGCGATTAGGCATCAATATGCACGAGTATATGGGGGCCTCAACTCCTGCAATAGAGAAGCTTTACTCACTCTGCGGTACCCCCAACGACCCGGATAAAACTGTCCGGCTTTCCATTGCCACCATAAATCGGCTCTTCATGCTGACCCTGCCGGCCCACCTGCAGTTAAACTGCGGAAAATCCCTGAACCCTACTAACAGAGATGCTCTTCGAGCACAAATCATCCGCTCTGCCCTAAACCAGGATACCCAGAAAAAAAGCTAAAAGCTTCTAACAAAATGGATGCTTGCTCTTCTTGTCATACTGAACGAAGTGAAGCATCTGGCCGGTGAAAATGATTAGAGATTCTTCGGCTGTGCCTCAGAATGACAACGATAGATGACAACATAATCTGCCAAAATGGCACAATAAATTGACATTTATAAGATTGTTCCTTCCCACGCAGAAATTCAAAAACAATGCTTATAAAAAACCTAACTTCTTATAATCAAACAGGTTAAACAGCTTAAGGCAACCCAGCCACGCAACTGGCACGTCTTTTGCACAATTTAAGTCCGTGAGATGAAATTATAGCGAAAGGAATATAACTATGGCTAAAATCATTGGAATAGATTTGGGAACAACAAACTCAGTAGTCGCCGTGATGGAAGGCTCAGCGCCAAAGGTTCTGATTAATTCTTCCGGCTCCCGGCTGACCCCTTCTGTTGTCGGCTTTACTGACAAGGGCGAAAGGCTCGTCGGCCAGATTGCTCGACATCAGCAGGTAACCAATCCCGAAAACACGGTATTTTCCATCAAGCGTTTTATGGGCAGACGCCACCACGAAGTCTCATCGGAGGAAAAGATTGTCCCTTATAAAATCACCGGTGCCGCTGATGAGCTGGTCAAGGTCGATGTCCGGGGCAAGAAATACACGCCTCCGGAGGTTTCAGCGATGATTCTGCAGGACCTGAAAAAGACCGCCGAGGATTATCTCGGCGAAAAAGTTACCAATGCCGTCATTACCGTCCCGGCATACTTTAACGATTCGCAGCGACAGGCAACCAAAGACGCCGGCAAAATCGCAGGACTCGAGGTCGAACGGATAATAAATGAGCCCACCGCCGCTGCACTTGCCTATGGACTCGAAAAGAAGAAGAATGAAAAGGTCGCCATCTTCGACTTTGGCGGCGGAACATTCGATATTTCTATCCTCGACATCGGCGACAACGTCTTTGAAGTCCTCAGCACCAATGGTGATACACACCTCGGTGGTGACGATTTGGACGCTGTTTTGATAAACTACCTGGCGGATGAATTCAAAAAGACCGAGGGAATCGACCTGCGGAACGACCCAATGGCTCACCAGCGACTCAAAGAAGCCGCCGAAAAAGCAAAGTGCGAATTGAGCTCCCAGCTTGAATCCACGGTCAATTTGCCGTTTATAACTGCCGACTCCTCAGGACCTAAGCACTTACAGATTACCATCACCAGAAGCAAGTTTGAATCGCTCGTGGAGCCCATTCTTGAACGGCTTAAAGAACCATGCCATAAGGCACTGGCTGATGCAAAACTAAACGCCGGCGATATCGTGGAGACATTGCTTGTCGGCGGCTCGACAAGAATTCCCAAAGTTCAGGAAATCGTAAAGCACATCTTCGTTAAAGAGCCGAATAAGAGCATCAATCCCGATGAGGTCGTTGCGCTGGGCGCCGCCATTCAGGGAGCGGTGCTGGCTGGTGATGTGGGCGTAAAGGATATTTTGCTTTTGGATGTAACACCACTTTCACTCGGCGTTGAGACCTTGGGTGGAGTTATGACAAGATTGATCGAACGAAACACCACGATTCCAACCAGCAAGAAGGAGATTTTCTCGACCGCCGCTGACAGTCAAACCACCGTTGACATCCACATCCTACAGGGCGAGAGGGAATTTGCCAGAGACAACCGTACGCTCGGCAGATTCCAGCTTACCGATATTCCACCGGCACCACGGGGAATCCCACAGATCGAGGTTGCTTTTGATATTGATGCCAACGGCATCCTGAACGTTTCAGCAAAGGACCTCGGCACAGGCAAGCAGCAGTCCATCGAGATTAAGTCCAGCTCAGGTCTTAGCGAACAGGAGATTGAGAAAATGGCCAAGGATGCAGAGACCCACGCAGAGGAAGATAAGAAGAAAAGAGAGGTCGTTGACTTGAAGAACCAGGCTGACCAATTGATTTATTCAACGGAAAAAACCCTCAAAGAGCACGGCGATAAGGTCTCCACTAAAGTCCGCGGCAATATCGAAAATGCAATCAACAACCTCAAGGAAGCTGTCAAAGGCGAATACGCCGATGCGATAAAGAAGGCCATTGAAAACCTCGGCAACGCCAGCCAGGAATTGGGCAAGGTGCTTTACGAGGAGGCTGCCAAGAAGCAGGCTGCTTCAGCCCAGCCTCAACCCGACCAGGCTTCTCAAGCACCGCCTCCGCCGCCGGAAGGTGATGTTAAAAGAAAAAAGCCCGATGACGTAATCGACGCTGAATTCGAAGCAAAAGACAAATAATATGTAGCTGATATACCCGGAGGCAATGACAGATTCCCACTTTTTGTAGGGGCTGATAATCATAAAATTCTGATAAGCCGGAGCAGGATTATCTATCGGATTTTAATATTGAAAAACTGCAAATCCATAGTACCTGCACGGCTCTTCTTATGGTACAAAGAGCGCCTTTTCGGCGGATTCCACCCCAATAAGGTAAATAAAGTCTTAGCAGTCTTGCCTGAATGTATCAAACAAAGTTCCACTCTGCTCGTATAATCCGCTTACAAAGGCTGGCAACGCCTGAAATCCAGGGTGGCTAACTATGAAACTAAGGAAGGAATTGAATCTGATTGATGTCTTCTGTATAGCCTCCGGTGCAATGATCAGTTCCGGGCTGTTCATTTTGCCGGGCATCGCTTACGCCAGGGCCGGACCAGCCATCATTCTTTGTTATCTGATGGCCGGACTACTGTCAATACCCGGTATGCTCAGTATCGCCGAAATGACGACGGCAATGCCCCGTGCAGGCGGCGATTGTTTCACTATTGTCCGCAGTCTTGGTCCGGCCGCCGGAACCGTCGCAGGTCTGCTGAGCTGGTTCTCTCTTTCGATGAAAAGCGCTTTTGCCCTCGTCGGCATTTCGATTTTTACAGCACTTATTGTTGACGCCAACCTGCATCTGCTATCTATTCTTTTCTGTGTTATCTTTCTTCTTATCAATCTGGCTGGTATTAAGCATGCAGGCAAAACCCAGGTCGGCCTCGTGATAGCTCTTCTTGTACTTATGCTCCTTTACATTGTATTTGGGCTGCCCAGGGTTCGCGTCGAGAATCTGGCGCCTTTCGTACCCAAAGGGACTGCCTCAATATTTTTCACTACTGGTTTTGTGTTCGTATCCTATGCAGGTCTGCTGAAAATTGCCAGCGTCGCCGAGGAGATAAGAAATCCTTCTCGCAACATTCCGCTGGGAATGATTGTTTCGCTTCTCGTGGTGAGCATTTTCTACAGTCTGATGGTGCTGGTCACAGCAGGCGTGCTTGAGCCGGCGGTGCTGAGCCATTCACTGACGCCCATTTCCGACGGGGCGGAGGCTTTCTTGGGCGGCTTCGGCAAAATCGCATTGAGCATTGCTGCAATATTCGCTTTTCTTTCGACGGCGAACGCGGGAATTATGACCGCGGCAAGGTCTCTTGTCCCGTTGAGCAGGGACGGTCTGCTGCCCCCGTTTTTCAGCAAAATAAACAAAAGATTCGGAACCCCTCATAATGCGCTTATTATGACGGGCCTGGTTATCTCCGCCGCCTTACCGTTGAAACTTGATATCCTGGTCGAAGCCGCTTCGGTTGTCCTTATTCTGACCAACATTCTTTCGTGTCTTTCGGTAATTATCCTCAGGGAAAGCCGCCTGCAGAATTACCAGCCGAAGTTTCGCGCCCCTCTGTATCCCTGGATGCAGATTGCAGGTACAATCGGCTTCGGCTTTTTAATATTCGAAATGGGCAGGGAGGCCCTCCTGATTACTCTGGTACTTGTTGTCGGTGGATTGTTCGTTTACTGGTTCTACGGACGAATAAGAACCACCAGGCAGTACGCACTTTTGCATCTCATCGAAAGAATCACCGCTAAGGAGCTTACGACACATTCGCTTGAGAGTGAGCTTAAAGAAATCATCAGAGAAAGGGATGAAATCATAAAAGACAGGTTCGATGACATCATCGAAAAAGGTTCTGTTCTTGATATCGGGCAGTCAACAAAGCTTGAAGACTTTTTCAAGCTGGTCGCCGATGCGATGTCACCGCGTTTAAATGTTGGGTCCGAGGAGCTTCTCAAACTGCTCATCGAAAGAGAAAAACAGAGCAGCACCGTACTAAGCCCGTACCTTGCTATACCACATATAATCCTCGAGGGCCAACATAAGTTTGATATCCTCATTGCCCGATGCAGAGAGGGCGTTTTCTTCTCGGAGAAAGAACCGAGTGTCCACGCTGTCTTTGTGATTATGGGAACAAAAGATGAACGCAACTTCCATCTTTATTCTCTTGCGGCTATTGCACAGATAGTTCATGACCCTCAATTCGAGAAAAAATGGTCCGGTGCGAAAAACAAAGATGTCCTTCGTGACATCATCCTGCTCGGCGAAAGAAGGCGCCTGCCCGTAGTCCAAAGCTCGCCGCCTCTAGTTTAGTGCCAGGCCCTCACCGCCCCTGAGACAAACCGGCGATTGTCTGCCGGAGCTGGCTATTTACCAATACAAAAACGGCTGAATATCTGCTCCAATATCTGTTCATCGACGTGACTGCCTGTGGCGGATTCGATACCGGAAATGGCCTGGTAAGCACCCCGCAGCATCATTGCGGCAACCTCATCATTGCCGGCTTTCAATTCACCAATGGATTCACTGACGTTCTCAATTGCCTCAGTAACAGCCTGTTTGTGCCGAGCGGTAAGGGCAACAGAGCTTTCGGTGCTCTCGAAAAGTGAGGTGGCGCCTGATTTGGTCGTCTCAAAACCTGGTCCCAGTTCAATTATTTTCCTGTCAATCGTCTTTCTCAATATCTCTAAGCCGGTGCCGGTTTCTATAGAAGTCATTAAAAGTCCGATGCCAAATAATTCATTCAGTTCGGCAAGGCGATTAGATAACTCCTGTTCGGATACCAAATCGCATTTTGTCGCGACCGGTATCATAATCTTCGGCTCTGTGAGTTCACGTATTGAGATGTCCTCAGACCAATCGGCTTTTGATATGTCAACGCAGAATACAACTACAGCGCTGTTTCGAAGCGCCTCAATTGCCGCCTGTTGCGCCAGTTCATCAAGTATGTTGTCCGTCTCTCTTACCAGGCCCGCACAATCGAACAAAACGCACCTGCAATGCTCCAATGTGCACAGAGCCGTCAGCACATCTCTGGTGGTTTTGCGCTCGTGCGAGACGATACTTCTTTCTTTGCCGAGCAGTTTATTAAGCAGACTGCTCTTTCCGGCATTAGGAGCACCGGCAATCCCCACCGCCGGCAAATCGATTAGCGTCTCATACCTGATGCTTCCGGTGAGTAAATGCTCGAGTTGTTCCTTTACGCCAAGAAGTCTCTCGGCTGCCTCCGCTCCGGTTTCCAGCTCGATATCTTCCCAGCTAAAATCCAGTCCCGCCTCGATTAAGCTAAGACAATCCATCATCGCCGAGCGTACCTTTGCCGTGGTCTCGGATAGCCGTCCACTGAGAAGTTTCTCAGCAGCGGCTAATTGAAATGCGTTGGAGCTTACGATAATCTCATTCACCGCCTCGGCCTGGGCCAAGTCGATTTTGCCGTTCAGATACGCCCGCGCCGTGAATTCGCCCGGCCCCGCCATCCGAAGTCCTTTGCCTAATAAATTGCCCATCAAGGCCTCAGTAACAGCCGTATTTGTATGGATGTGAATCTCTGCTATATCATCGCCGGTATAAGAATGCGGAGATAAAAAAAGATATAGTTGCGCTTCGACTTCGAGTTCATCGTCGATTTTCACTCCTGCTTCTACCAGGCTGCTTCTTTGTTTTTCCACAAGGGCTGAAATTGAAGAGCCTAAAATCTGCCCACAAGTTTCAATCACGCGTGGCCCTGTAACGCGAACAATTACTCTTTCGTCTGAGGTTGGAGAGCTGACAGCCACAATAGTGTCAATTAGGTCGTACATTTGGCATTAGAAGTGTCTAAAGTGAGCTAAAGTTCAAAAAATAACTTTAGGCACTTTTAAATTTTATAAAACGGCTTGGGCTTTTTCTTTTTAACCTTGCCGCCGGTCTTGCTCGTTACGGCAACCAGACCCTGCGATTCAGCCTGCTCTTTTTCCTGGATATGCTTACGAATTATATGCTGCTCAATAACACCGGCAAACGTACTTGACATAATATATAAATTCACTCCCGACGGCCCATTGTATAAAACCAGTGGGAGGAATAACGGCATCATAATCATCATTGTTTTCTGCATTTGCTGCTGCTGAGCAGCCTGGGGACTCGCAGATGACGCCGATGCCTGGGACGGCATTAGCTTCTGCTGTAGATACATTGCCACGCCCATCAAAATCGGCAAAAGATTCAGCGATTGTACCTTCGAGCCTAACAAAGGCACTGTTATCGTCGAAAATCTAACCAGAGCATCCGGCATCGAAAGGTCCGTAATCCAGAACGGCAAAAACGGTGCTCCTCGCAAATCAATACTGGCATATACTGCGCTCCACAAAGCAATCCAAATCGGCATCTGAACCATCATCGGCAGAAAACCCATAATCGGCGAAGCGCCCTGCTCTTTGTAAAGTGCCATTATCTGTTTATTCATTTCAGCCTTGTTATTGGCGTATTTCTTCTTTATCTCCTCGGTCTTTGGAGCCAGCTTGCTCATCTTGCTCATCGAGACCTGGCTCTTCTTCGTGATAGGATGCATCGCAATCCGCATCAGGAAAACCAGTATGATAATGACCACTCCGTAGTTGGGGATAAAAGCGTACATCCATTTCATTAAAGCCAATATCCCAAAGGCTAAAGGGTATATAAGGCCTGCAGGACAACAAAAACAGGGTATGAAAGTAATCGTTTGAACGAAACTTAACTCTCGATACCGCTCGTTCTTATCAAAAAGACTTTTATCCTTAGGCCCAACGTATAACTGGAAGTTATATGTTTTTGTGCTGTTAGTTTGTCCTGCCGCAGCTAAAGTATTGGAAGCAATTTTCAAATCCAATCCCATCGTTTCGTCACCGCTGTCGGCCTTGCTGTCTCCATCGGGATTGTAAAATCGGCCTGTTTTATCCGTTACCCAATCACAGTAGTCTTTACCCTCTTCCGGAAGCGGCACAAGTATAGCGGCAAAGTATTTATTTGTCGCAGCGACCCAGAGAAAGTTGGCACCGGTTTTTAGCCGTCTTTCTTCAACGACCTTTGCCTTGTTGAGTTTTTTTATATCAAGTCTTACACTACTAACTTGGCCCTGTGTATCTCTAAAAGCGGCAATGATACTTCTCATATCAGACCTGAAGGCCTCTCTGCCAAGTCCGCCCGGCCCGGATAAATTAAAACGCACTTTCTGCTCGACTCCACTAAGATTTTCAACAGCTATGTTGCATTCCAGAAGATAGCTGCGGGGAATGATTTTATAAGTTTTAATCAATTTCAAGACCGGCTCATTCGTATCTTCAACTTTAATATCCGCTTCGAAACGAGCCGTCTGTGAGCCGTCGTCTGCAATTTCTTTATCGAAGCTCTTCCAGCTAAATTTGTCCAAAGGCACTTGCAAATTCTGCTGAACAAGAGCATCATTTTGAAACTCCTTGTTTGCCATCGATAGAATCTCACTGCCATCAGCCTGACGTACAGGCGAGATAATTACTAACGGCTGCGGATTCTTATAATCACGGTCGTTAAATCCGCTGAAGGTAGCTTTCCTTATCGCGGCACCTTTAGAGTTTAGCTCTAATTGAAAATTAAAGCCGCTGTTAGGGTCCACTGAACCGAGCGTAACGCTTTTAGCAGGTGCGCCGACAGCTCTGAGGATAACAGAATCGCCCGCTCCTATCTGCGATGGTTCCTCAGCAGGGACATTCGCATCGCTGCTTTTTTTGTCACCTGTAGAGCTTTGCAAAAGAATGCAAGGTTGTCCAGCCGTCTCTTTGTCATTCCTGCGAAACCTGTCCTGAGCAAAGTCGAAGGAGCAGGAATCCAGTCCCGACTCGACGACAAGCCAGCCGCAAAACAAACAAAAACCGACTACAACCAAAGTCAAAGCAATTCTCATAATCTTGTATCCTGCATCTTCTATCTCTTACGAGTATCGAGCATCGAGGGCCGAGAAACGAGTTTATCTTCCGTTCTGCAGCCGCTCCGCGTGGAAGTTGTCTAATTGTTCGATTGCTATTATCTTTTTCATAGTGGTTTCAAAATCGTATTCGAGCCGTACAAAATGAACCTCGTTTTTATTCACATACACATAGCTCGTACGGTT
Source organism: Sedimentisphaerales bacterium (assembly GCA_049287505.1). Classification (GTDB taxonomy): domain Bacteria; phylum Planctomycetota; class Phycisphaerae; order Sedimentisphaerales; family Anaerobacaceae; genus NIOZ-UU13. Next base: position 17,991 of record JBAQFY010000128.1, read on the forward strand.
GTCCTTGTCCCTGGGCTGCCCGACCGAGCCGATATTGATAATCGCCTTTTCATCATCGACAATCGGATAGACATCGCCAAGCTCAGCCGGCAGATAGAAGTCCGGCTCATCAAGAAACACACCGGGCATATGTGTGTGGCCCACAAAGCAGATGTGGCTGACCCGCTCGAACAGCAGCCGAACCTTCAGCGGATTGGTATAGACATCATCGGGAAAAATATATTCATTAATCGGCCTTCGGGGCGAAGCGTGAACAAAATCTATTGTTGCTGAGTTTGTTCCTAATTTGCTTTCGAGCGTCTGCCGCATCGGCAGCTCACCCAAAAAGCTCCACCGCCTGTTGCGGCACTGTTTTTCTTCTTCCGATTCCAGAACTTCCCGGCTCCAGAAGCTCGCCTGCTCTGCTCCGTAGTTGAAATTTGTCGGCTCATAGAAGACCGCATAATCGTGATTGCCAAGGACGCACCACTTTGTATGCTCTATAATCAGGTCGAGACATTCCTTGGGATTTGGCCCGTAGCCGACCACATCACCCAGGCAGTAAATCGTCTTTATACCCCGTTTTTTAATGTCAGCCAGAACCGTGGTCAAGGCCTCGAGGTTCGAATGTATATCACTTAGAACCGCAAACATAAACGCCCTTAAGGGGCCCCCGCTTTGCCTGCACCTGTGCTTTCCTGCACAGGTAGTCGCAGGTACAGGTGCGGGAACCAAACAAATTCAACTTTTCTTATACAGAAAAATACTTAAATAGCAAAAATACCGCAAAAATGCCAGAATATTTATTGGCTTTTGAAGAAAACACGATTTTGGGACTACGCAAAGCGGGAACACCATTGCGCAAGCTCGACAGATTCGAAAAAGACGGTTTTCTTTAATTATTGGTATTGTTATAATACCGCGTACGCAATACGATATCCGTCCTTGGCGGACTTTTTTGGGTGGATACACGATAAGAGATACGAAAATGGTGAATATGACTCTTCTTGAAACTCACGGGCTGGTAAAAAAATATTCCGGCCGAATCGTTGTCAACGAAGTATCCATTACTATCGAACAGCAAAGTATTGTCGGGCTTCTGGGCCGAAACGGAGCCGGCAAAACCACATCCTTTAGAATGATTATGGGTATGGTTGCCCCAAACAGTGGCTCGGTTATTTTTGAAGGCCAAAACATCACGAAGTTGCAAATGTACAAACGCGCACGATTGGGTATTGGTTATCTTTCACAGGAACCCAGCATCTTTCAGCGTCTCAGTGTCCGCGACAATCTCTATGCGATTCTGGAAACGATGTCCATCACCAAAGCTCAACGCAATCGCAAAGCTGATATGCTCATTGAGCATTTCGCACTAACCGAAGTTGCTGACAGCCAGGGAAGATTCCTCTCCGGCGGTGAGCGAAGAAAGCTTGAGATCGCCCGTGCCATGGTAACCGACCCTTCATTGATTCTCTTGGACGAACCGTTTAGCGGTGTTGACCCCATTGCCGTTCAGGATTTGCAGCATGAGATTCGCCGCCTCGTTGATTCCGGCGTCAGTATTCTTGTTACCGACCATAATGTCGAGAGAACGCTTGAAGTGGTCGATAAGGCCTACATTATCGACCACGGCAGGGTGATAGGAGCCGGCTCGCCCGCCGAAATCATCCGCAATGAAATCGTCATAAAATCTTATCTCGGCAATACTTTCGCCGGCGACGAATTCGATGACAGATAGCAAATTGCAAAGTTATGGAATTAACCCACTACCACCTGTAAATCATTTTGTTATACTAATTGATGTATAAAAGAGCAAAATGCTCGTTTAAAAAGGAAATCAAATCATGCTGATCAAAAGAATACAAATTTCCAATTTCAAAAGTTTCAAGGATTTGGACATTAAACTCGGGGCCTTTAATGTTGTAGTGGGAGCAAATGCTTCTGGAAAATCCAACTTTATCCAGATATTCAGATTTATTAGAGATATAGCTAATCTCGGTCTTGAAAATGCAATCTCTCTCCAAGGTTCTGAGTACCTATCTAATATTGGTGTTCAGTTTCCTCAAGTTCTTTCTTTAAAGCTAAAGATCGTTCCAGAACCAGAATTAGAATTTGGCCTCAGACTAGACGAATCAGTCATCGCTAAAATACATGAAGCTGATTATCAGTTTGCTCTAAAGTTCGAAGGAAAAAGATCAGGGTTTGAAATAGAGAGGGATTCATTGACTTATAACGTAGGTTATGGCCACTTTGCGAAGTCCAAGAAGAAAATACTCAAGGAAATGGACATTATTGGTACAGGTTCGATAGTTATCCGAAATGACAATAGTAAGCCGAAAATCCAACTGAGAAGACCGAAAAATATAAAAATTAAAGCTACTGATGTATTTCCGCCACTTATGAGGGGAAAAATGCAGCCAAAAACCCTTTTGCTTCAAACTCCTTTCTTTTTCTTCCCTCCAGTTGAAAGAACTTTAAGTGAAATTGCCATTTATGATTTTGATCCGAAATTGTCCAAAAAAGCTGTCCCAGTAGCAGGTAAATCTGAACTGGAAGAAGATGGAAGTAACTTATCTCTTGTGCTTAAAAGCATCGTTGAGAATACAGATAAAAAAAGGAAATTATCGAATTTGATAAAAGATCTGCTGCCTTTTGTTGATGACTTGGCCACAGATAAATTCGCCGATAGGTCTCTCCTATTTAAGCTGCGAGAAAGTTATTTCCCACATGTGTATTTCCCTGCATCCTTTATTTCGGACGGTACAGTAAACATCAGTGCTTTGCTAATTGCTCTATATTTTGAGGAAAAGGGTTTATGTATAATCGAGGAGCCTGAAAGGAACCTTCACCCTCACCTCATTTCTAAAGTAATGGATATGATGAAAGATGCATCAAAAAATAAGCAAATAATTATTACTACTCATAATCCAGAAGTGGTCAAGCACACCGACATAGAAAATATACTACTTGTTTCTCGGGACAAAGAGGGATTTTCTACTATTTCCAGACCGAGTAAGAAAAAGGAAGTTAGAATATTCCTCAAAAATCAAATGGGATTAGATGAGCTTTACATCCAAAACTTATTAGAGGACTGATACATGGCATACAAACGATTATGGGTCCTTCTTGAGGGCAACGACGATGAGAGATTCTTCGAAAGGTTGATAAAACCCATATTCGAGAACACGTACGATTTTGTCAGGTCATGGCAATATGCTCAGACACAAACGAAAACAGTCAAGGACTTCCTGCGGTCTATCAAATCGATGAGTTCAGATTACTTTTTTTGGGGCGATATTAACAATTTACCTTGCGTGACCGCGAAAAAGAATAGAATAAAAAGGAGGTACGGGGTAAGAATCGATCTCAATAATGTCATAATCGTAGTAAAAGAAATAGAAAGCTGGTACCTCGCAGGTCTGGACGACAAAGTTTGCAAAGAGCTTGGGGTTCGCACTTTTCGTAAGACAGATAATATCACCAAGGAAAAGTTTCAAGAGCTAATGCCGAGAAAGTTTGACTCGCGGATCGATTTCATGTTTGAGATACTGAAAAGATTCTCCATGAATACAGCCAAACGAAAAAACAAATCCTTTAACTATTTTACAACGAAGTTATAGAAAAGGGGCTCGGCAGGATAAATATATGTCAGGCATCAATATTGAAAAATGTCGAATCACGCATTACCCGGCTGAGGTCTTGGCTAAGCGAGCCGAGCCGGTCGGAGAAATTGATGATAATATTCGTCAGCTTGTAGAGAAAATGACCGACATTATGCTGAAAAAAAAGGGCATCGGCCTGGCAGCACCCCAGGCTGGCGTGCCGCTTCGGCTTTTTATCATATCGCTCGACGGAACCAGAGAAAACGTTAAAGTCTATATAAACCCAACCGTCATCCCGTCCGGAGAGCTTGTCTCAACGGAAGAAGGCTGCCTGTCGGTGCCGGGTGTTTTTACAAAAATTCGCAGATACAAAAAATGTAAGGTTACCGCCACCGACCTCGATGGAAACGAGTTTACCGAACAGGCCGAAGGGCTTTACGCGCGGGCTCTACAGCACGAGCACGACCATATCGAGGGTATGACCATCGCCAATCGTATGAGCCAGACCGCCAGGATTGCACATCGAAAACAATTAAAAAAACTAATGGAAAAACAAGGATAAACAATCAATTGGTAGCAGAGCAAATTGTAAACATAACCAATGCATAATCTCATATACTCATTTATTCATAAATGCATTTGAGATAGCAAATGAACATAATATTTCTTGGTAGTGGAGAATTCGGCATTGATTGCCTGAATGCTTTGGAGCAATCGAGCCATAGTCTGCGATTCATCGTAACCCAGCCTCCGAATCCGGCCGGAAGGGGCAGAAAACCAAGCCCAACACCGGCGGCCAACTGGGCAAACGCCCATTCGATACCATTTCTTGAAACGGATAACGTAAACACTCCGGAGATTATAGAAAAGTTAGCTGATTATAAGCCGGACCTGATTGTGGTAATCGCTTTCGGCCAGAAAATCGGCAATGAGCTGATAAATCTGCCGCCAAAGGGTGCTGTCAATGTCCATGCCTCTCTGCTCCCAAAATACCGAGGGGCCGCACCGATAAACTGGGTGATAATCAACGGCGAAACCGCAACAGGTATCAGCATAATCACATTAGCGGAAAAAATGGATGCCGGCAGTATCCTGGCACAATCACAAACCGATATCGTCCCTGATGAAACAGCGGGCCAATTGCACGACAGACTGGCGCAAATAGCCGCTCCGCTGTTGTTGAAAACGATAGAGCAAATCGCTGATGGCTCAATTATTTATACCGAGCAAAACCATTCTGAAGCTACTCTCGCGCCGAAGCTGAAAAAATCCGATGGCTTTATTGACTTTGTCGAACCGGCTGAAATATTAGAAAGAAAGATTCGCGGTTTTTGGCCCTGGCCCGGTGCCTCGTCAACCTATCTCTCCAAAAAAACCGACAAATCCATCCGCGTAACCATCGCAATGGCAGAAGTAGTAAAGGCGGTCCGCGAACAGCCCAATCATGCTGCGCTAACACCGGGCGTGCTTGATGAAAACCTGAATATCCTTTGCGGGGTGGACGCATTAAAAATTAAGAAAATCAAGCCGGCAGGCTCACCGCTAATGGACTTCAAGGATTTCGTCAATGGCCGGCAAACTCAGCCCGGCGACTTGTTTACGAAGATAGACAAGGGCCCCCGCCCTGCGGGAACCTGAAATATGGCCGGCCTAAAATCTAAATCTGCACGCACTATCGCAATAAAGGTACTGAACCAATGCGACCCAGAACGCAATTACGCCGGCCCAATCCTGAACAAGCTATTGCACGAAACCGACCAGAAACAACGAGCCACTGACCTTGTCCTCGGTACTATAAGAAACCGCCGGGCTATCGATACAGTCATATCCACATTCTCCGGTCGTCCTCTCGAAAGGATACCGGACAAACTGCTCAATATCATTCGAATCGGAACCTATGAGCTTATATATTCACCCGAAACCGGCCAGTATTCCGTTATCAACGAAGCCGTAGAGAATGCCAAAGCCTTCACAGGAACAAAACTTGTCCCCGCGAAAACGGGCAAGCAGGTCGGTTTTGTAAATGCGGTCCTGCGCCAAATCACAAGACACATAACAAATCGTCGAGTTGAATTATCACAAACCAATCCTAAACACACACTTTATCAGACACCGGCAACCGGCTGTGAATTCGACAGTGATTTTTTGCCAGACCCCGAATCTTCCCTGGCCGATTATCTCAGCATCGCCTTTTCCTTGCCCAAATGGATTATAACAAACTGGCTCAGCGAATTCGGTGAAGAACCAACCCGGCAGATATGTTTTGCGTCCAATCGTAAGCCGAGCATCTACCTCAGACCAAATAGCTTAAAGACAACAACACAAAATTTAGCCGAAAAATTTCAGCAGGCAGATATCGACTTTGAGATAGTGCCCCATATCACTCCTGCGAAACCTGTCCTGAGCAACGTCGAAGGAGCAGGAGTCCGGAAGGGCAACGATATTGAAAATGACGATATTGTGGATTTCTGTTTTCACCGGAATGACAAACGCGATGAATCAATGATAAAAGTAAAGAGCCCACGTACGATAACCGAGCTGCCAGGATTCGCAGAAGGTCTCTTTACCGTTCAGGATATTTCAGCTTCGCAGGCGGTAAGGATTCTCAAACCGCTGCCGAACTGGACGATTCTTGACCTCTGCGCCGCACCGGGCGTAAAAACAACACAATTAGCTGAAGCTACCGGTGATTCAGCCAAGATTATCGCGACCGATATTGACGCCGAGCGCCTCAAGAAAGTTAGAGAAAATACCACTCGCCTCGGCATAAACAGTGTCGATATTGTTTCGTATGAGGAGCTTCTCGATTTTAAATTCAAAATTCCGAATTCTAAATTCGATTGTGTTCTGCTGGATGTGCCGTGCTCCAACACCGGCGTATTGGCCAGACGCATCGAAGCACGCTATAGGATAAAGCCAAGGGCAATAAAAGAGCTGGCCAAAACACAAAGCGAGCTGCTCAACACCGCAGCGCAAATGTTAAAACCTCACGGGAAAATCTGTTACAGCACCTGCAGCATTCAAAAGGAAGAAAACAACGACCTTATAAGAGACTTCCTGCAAAAAAATCGCAGCTTTGAGCTTGAGTCCGAAGAGCTAATCCTGCCCTCAGCAGAATCCCGCACCAATTGGCCATCTGTGAAACCACCCAAACCCCGTGCTCTCGACTACCACAGCCGGAGCCCAATTGGTGCGGGAGACCACGATGGCGGCTACACAGCAATACTCACCGCGACATAATGACAAGCATTGAGTATTTAAGCATCAAGCATTGATTTTTTTATTTACAAATCCAATCCACAGCTTTTCCACAAAACAAATTTACGATGTGCAAAACTTGTTAAAAACAATTTTTTTTCGTGCGCAAAGTCAATAATGACAGCAACCTTTATCAAGTGGAAAAGAAATTATCCAAAATGCATTTGATTTGTCTTTTTGTTGCCCAATAATAAGTAAGTTACCAGTATTATTAATTCTTCATAGTGGCTTTACTGCGAAGAATGATTTGATTCTAAAAAGAATGGATTCTTTTCCCGCACCTATTTTGAGAATCCAACGTTGATTCGACAAATAAAACTTGAGGTTACTAAAAATGTTTATGTCAGGATTTTCGTTGGCATCTCAAAATAGGTGCGGGATTAAGGCCCGATAAATAAAAACCTGGCACCGGGAGTATAAAAATGCAGAGCACAATCACGGATGAAAGTTCTCGTACAGCAGCGTCTCAGATAAGTGCTATTAACGAAGCTCTTGCTGAGAAAGTGGGACTGCAAAAGTTTCGGATTTGGTTTAAAAATTCAACTAATATGACACTCGCTGGCGGATATTTGAAAGTTGGAGTGCCGAACCTTTTTATAGCTACTTGGATCGAAAACCATTTTTTGAATGAAATTGCACAGGTGGTTCGGGCGGTCACCGGCGAAGAGGCAAAGATTACCTTCACCATCGACCCGGAGCTTTCCGGCCACCAGAGACGAACGCAACTGGATTCGCAGCCACCGCTCGTTGCCGGCGGGAGTCGGTCTCGGTCCACGGCTCGACCGAGTTCGCCGAAGTCGATTCTCGATTCTCAACGAGCATTGAAAAGTCGGCATCGAGCATCCGGAAGACTCAAACTGAGTCTTGATACCTTCGTTGTCGGCCCATCAAACGAGCTGGCCTACAACGCCGCCAAAGTAGTTGTAAATGAGCAGCAAAGCCCTTTCAATCCGCTGTTTATTCACGGAGGGTACGGGGTCGGCAAAACACATCTGCTGCAAGGGATATGCAATGCAGTGTGCGAGAGGCGGCCCCAGACTAATTGGCTATATCTCTCAGCGGAAGATTTTGCCAATCAGTTCGTGCTGGCCTTGAAGACAAAAAAGCTGGAGGCTTTTAGACGCCGAATGCGGCAAACGGACTTGTTGGCAATCGACGATATTCACTTCTTGGCCAGTAAGCCTTCAACACAGGAGGAATTCCTGCACACTTTCAACACAATCAATTTGGCCGGCAAACAGGTTGTGCTGGCCTGCGATGCACATCCGAAAATGATAGGACAACTGTCAGAAAAGCTGGTTAACCGCTTTGTCTCAGGAATGGTTGTAAAAATTGAGAATCCTGACTTCCGAACCCGCTGCCAGATATGCAGGCAGTACCTGAAGACTCAAAACTTAAAACTAAAATCTCAAATCCCCGAAAGCGTAATAACATACATTGCCGAAAATCTCCGCACCAACGTGCGGGAGCTGGAGGGGGCCTTGCTGAAATTAATTGCGTACTCGGCACTGAAAAATGAAAAAATCAGCCTGTCTATGGCCACAGCCGTTCTGGCTGAACACCTGGAAAGGTGCGACCCGATTGTGCACGTATCGGACATCGAATCAGCCGTCGCCACTTATTTTGGGACGACGCCTGCAAATTTACACTCGTCCAAAAAAGACAGGACGGTAGCCCTGGCCCGGCACTTTAGTATGTATCTGACCAGAAAGCACACGAAGATGTCGTCCTCCGAGATAGGCAGGTTTATGGGCAATAAAAATCACGCCACCGTACTGTTGGCCTGCAAAAAAATCGAAGAGCTACTCAAGAAAAATGCGGAGCTTCACTGGCAAGGCCTCGCGGGCAACAAAGTCTCCAAAGCCAGAACGATACTCACACAGCTCGAAGCAAGTATCTAAATATGTCTATTTAGCCCCCGGTTTTACCGGGGGTTTTTCTTCTGCACAAATAATCGGGTATTCAAAAGAAATTGAACCAACAATGTCATTGCGAAGGAGCCGAAGGCGACTGTGGCAATCTCAACCTTCACAATACGAAAACCGTTTATTTTCTTAGGAGGAACGCAGGAACGAAACAATTTCGTTTTGAATTTCTTATTTATTCTTCTTTTCTCTTTTCAGTTTCCGTTTTTCCTTTGGATTAAGCTTGGCCTTTTTCCGTTGTTCCTTTTTGCCTTTATCTTTTTTCCCCTTATCGCCCATATCTGTTTCTCCTTCCTTGAAAATGACTTGTATCTCTTAACCTGTACCCAACAAAACTAACAAAACTAACTACAAAAATAGGGACAGCCCCACAGCCACCTATTTATTTGTTATTTTCTTTTCCTTTTGGCTTTCTTATCTTTGCTTGGTCTGCCAGCCGGTAGCGGACGTACCCTTCGGCCAAGGGGGGTTCCGAGCTTGCTCGAAAAACTATCACTGCCCCTATTTTCTCAATTTAGATGAAGCCAACGCAAGATATTAAAACAACATTGCCTACGATTCGTAGCTCATCGCACGTCCACTGCAGCGCATGGTGCATCTCACTGTCCGGCTATCGCATCGTCAATAGCTTTTTTAACTGCATCCACGGCCGATGACCCCGACATCTTTTCGGAGGCCGCATCGATAGCCTGCTTTGCCTGGCTGAGTCTGCCCATCCGGTAATAAACATAGCCCAAGAGGAATTCCAATTGGCCGGAACCGCTCCGTCCCAGCCATTCCTTAATATCGGCTATTCTGTCCTCGAGCTTGTTTTCGCCACCTAACATAGCCGTAAAGTCGATTTTAGTCCGCGCGTATTCCGGAGCAATATCGAGCGCTCTGGAAAGAAACAGCGCACTACTGACATATTCACCTGCAGCGAATAATGCATGGCCCTTACCGGCGAGGCAAAGTGGGTCATCCAGTTTGTAAATAGACGCCAGAGTGAAAGAGCCTGCAGCACTATAGTACTTGCCTGCTTTTAGATAATCTTCCGCTGTCTGGATATGTTGATTGAACTTGGCTTCCGAGTAAGACTCAGGGCTGGTATGTGGCCCCCTGATGCGTTTTGCCATAGCGGATAAGTCGGCTTGTGGAATCATATTCAGTTCATCCAATGGAGAACTTTTCTCTCGCGAGCTTCCACTGTTCGCCCCTTTAAAGGTCTGTACCGAACTTCCACCAGTCTGCCAAAAAGGCTCGCTTCTAACGGGATTCGGTGTTTCTGGAAATTCGAAAAGGGATTCTTCCGGGCTCTCAGCGGCTTGGCTGGACTGGGCTTTTTCAGTTTCGTAAAAGCGCACTATTTTACTCCAGTCAACTGTTGTCTTTGGGAGAGAGCTAACCATGTCTGTTTTGGTACCTTCGTCTTTACGTGCTTCTTCTGTTTTGGTTTGCAGGCGGGCATCGATGGACCCGGTTAAATCATCGAGCTGTTGTTTTATTCGCTCAAGAACGTCGGAACCAAGTCTGTTACGTTGGTTCTGCAAGTCTCTACCGGATTCACCAAGCTTACCCTCATCTGCTTGAGGTTCCCAGCCCGGAACTTTCTGCAAAGGGGACATATCCTGAAACGCCGGACCTTTCACTACCGCGTCAGATTGCGCAGGCGTTAGCGCAGGAGCAAGCTTGTCCCTGCCGAAGCCTGGTTCGGTGGTCTGAATTATTTCAGATACCTGGCCTTGCTTGTGTTCCTGACCCCATACTACAAACCTCTGCTCAAAGGCCTTTCCTGTGTCTTGGGTCTTGGGTCCTGTGTCTTGGGTCTTGGGTCCTGTGTCTTGAGTCTTGGGTCCTGTGTCTTGGGTCTTGGGTCCTGTGTCTTGGGTCTGCTTCTGGTACCGTTCAGCCATCAACTGCTGGTCTTGCGGTGATATACCTGGCTTGTCTTGAGTAAGTAGCTGTAGTTCCCGTATGCTCTGTACTATTTGTATAGGCTTAGCAGATGTATCATATTGCGTTTGTGGTCCTTCCAATCCTGATTCGGATGATTCCTGCGAAGTGCCGACCTGGGCAAAAGTATCCCAGTCAGAAAGAGTTTGTTTCTCCTGACCGTTTGTTGTCTTCATTCCCGTCGGATATTGTACTTGGAGTGCACGGTCATCAATCCTTGTTATTGGCCCCAAAACTCCTGAATATCCGGGCCTTGTAGCAGTTACTGTCTGGCTCGGCAAATAATATGGCTGAATACCGTATCCGTTTGCATAATGGCCTAAATCCTCTGCGCCGGCCGAATCCCTCAAAAAAGAGCTAAGTGTTGACGAACCAAGATTAGCCCTGAAACTCGTGGTTGACCCATACGGCACAGTATCGCGGAAGTGCATCCCCCGGCGGACATTGCCCGTAATTACCAGGTTACCGCTCGTATCAAACGGGTTAGGACTGCTAATTAGACCACTCTGGATACTGCTCGGAGGAACCGTGCTCGAGCCGGCAGGGTTTATTATCGCACGGTTTTCTATCGACCAGCTTACCGGCAAACAAAGCGTAGCAAACAACACCGCTGTGAATATTGACAACAAAGTCTTCATAATACTGAATACCTCATAATTGCTTTGTGGCCTATGATAATTGCGAAAACCGTGTTACTGTGTTGGCACACAATGGCTTAGCACAACCCACGGAGAGTGGACATGAACTCCAGTTCTACGCGCAGATACGGCGAGTTTTCAATCATAGCAGGCCACAGGCAAATTTCGTCATAAATCATAAAACACCTTAATTATTGGCGAGTTACTTCTATTCTCGATTTTTTTGACTATCCGCTTCTATAAGGGCTTGGTCCCAGACCCTTAAGTGTTTTGGTCATTTCCTCTGCAATCTTTGCGAACTTAGGTCCTTCTGAGGCAGATACCCATTCGAGCCTGAAACGCTCTTCTTCAAGGCCAAAGTCTTCGAGCAAAAGTTTAATCGCTTCAGCCCTCTGTTCTGCCCTTTTGTTACCATCCTGGTAGTGACAATCACCAATATGACATCCGCATATAAGAACACCATCAGCATAGCCATTGGTTAGAGCATCCATTACAAAATTCGGATGCACCATACCGGTACACATTGCGCGGATTATATGAATATTGGATGGATATTGTATTCGTGCCGTACCCGCAGAGTCTGCAGCCGCATAAGAGCACCAGTTACAGCAGAGAGCAAGAATTATAGGTTCATAATCATTTCCCATCTCATACCTCTATAACAGATTTGATCATCTCCTCAAAATATTCAGGCTTAAAATGTCTTACGAAAATACCCTTTTTAGGACATGTTGCCATACAAACCCCACATCCTCTGCATATTGCTTCATTAACTTCCACCGTCTTCTTTATGTCGCCATCTGCTGTCATATATTCTATAAGTGTTATTGCATTGGAAGGACATGGCTCTATACAGTAGGCACAACCATCACAATATTCATCAACAACAAACGAGATTGCAGGAGATTTGATAAGCTCTTTTTGTGAAATAATCCCGGCTACACGAGATGCAGCAGCTTCACCATCGACAATGGCATCGAAAGCTCCAATCTCCTCTCTGGCAGAACCACATCTAAACACCCCTTCAGTATTAAAATCGAGCGGGTTTAATATTCCGAGCATTCCGACAAAGAAGCTTTTTTCATTTCTCTGCAGAAGCAAATCCTTTTCAAAGTCCCCATCATCTGACTCTGCGGTCAAATTCGCTTTTGTCGCCACGACAATAGAACCGATACTTATATCCTCTTTTCCGTCTGTTGTAGCTATTTCTGCTTTGAAGTTACCTACAAAGCCTTCCGCTCTTCCGACTTTCGAGCCTGTATAGATTTTTACTTTTTCATTCCGGGATAATTCATTAATAAGATTCTTTACAAATTTGTCACTGTTTTTCTCAATTTTGTCAAGGCCGTCCTTTTTTTCAACCAGATAAACTTTAAGATTTGCCTCGGCAAGCTTTAATGCACAGGAAATCCCGCTGGGCTCACCACCAATTACAAGGCACGCCGGTGTTACGGGAACGTGAATATCATCCAGGGATTCAAGCAGCGTGGCACGCTTTATTCCCATTCTCATCAATGTTTTAGCCTTCTCCGTAGCTTTTTTCTTGTCTTTTGAATGTACCCATGTGCAATGGTTGCGGAGGTTCACAATCTCCATCAGGTAATGGTTTAAGCATCCCATTTCTGAATGAAGAGAAAAAAGTGCTTCATGTGTTTTTGGAGAACAGGCGCCAAGCACCAGCCTGTTAAATTCTTTTGTTTTTAAGAGCTCCCTGATTTTTACTCCGTCGCATCCAAAAGGAGTAACTTCAACATGTTTCACATTAGGCAGTGATTCTGTGTACCTCACAAGTTCTTCCATATCCAAAAGCCCTGCGATATTTTTACCGCATTGACATATCACGACCAGAATTGCCGGTTCATCTTGAGGTTCTACAGGTAATAGGTCTTTCTGGGGTGGCGGCGCCATTTCCTTGCCTCTTTCAGGGGCAAGAAACGAAGCGGCATGAGAAGCGGCAGAGCACGCCTGAATAATTGCATCATCTATTCCCTTTGGCTTCAATGCGCTGCCGCAAACGAAAATACCTTCCCTTGATGTACGAATCGGATGAGATTCTCCCGACCTTTCCCCGAAAAATCCGGATTCATCAAGCTTCAGACCTGTCTTTTCTGCAAGATTACTTGCACTTTTACCAGAGCCAAGAGGCGGGATAAGAACAAACATCTCTGTTGTAATCTTTTCATTATCGAAGGATATCTCAATATTATCGTTTGTCTTCTTAACAGAAGTAATATTATCTGTTTGAAAAAAGTTAATATTAGAGTCTTTGGCTTTTAAGTAAAAATTGTTATATCCTTCTCTTTGAAGCTCGTTATCCCCGTAAAGAATATTAACAGTGGCATCTGGCTTTCTCTCAACAGTTCCCAAAGATTGGGCAACTGCAGTCATAAAACCAACAGAAGAATAATTATCAAGAACATACCAGCAAACAGATTCGGGTTCCTGCCCATTATCACGCTTTACAATACCGCCGGTAGGTCCCAGACCGGAAAGCAAGCGCTCATATTCGAGGCCTGTTAGTATGTCGGGGAATTTAGAATAGCCGTACTTTTTCAGATGCTCAGGTTCCATCTCTTTTATTCCTGTTGCAAGTATGACAGCTCCGACATTAAATTCCACTTCCTGCGGCTTCTGGTCAAAGAGAATTGCTTCTGGCTTGCATGCCTCAACACATGGCGGGATTTCTTTTTCTCCGCACTTTCCGTTAGTGATATAAGTGCATTTTTCAGGATTTATCAACGCCTTCCTTGGTGGAAACGGTGAATAAAATGAGATAGCTTTGGAAGTCCCCCTGCCAAAGTTAAATTCCATCGGAACTCCTCCAACGGGGCAAACAGGGAAACAATCTGTGCAGGCTGTACATTTTGTAGGATCGACATATCTCGATTTCTTAATTACTTTAACTTTGAAATCTCCCGGTTCTCCTTCAATACTTTCGACATCCGCAAATGAAACTATTGTTACATTTTGATTGCTGGTGAGTTGGAGCATCTCGGGAAGTATTGTACAAGTAGCGCACTCATTAGAGGGAAACATTTTGTCGATTTGAGCCATCTTACCGCCGATTGTAGGCTTTTCTTCAACAAGAATGACCTTAAATCCCTGATTTACAAGTTCAGAGCTTGCACGCATCCCTGCTGGACCGGCTCCAACTACAAGCACAGACCCTTTCATAATAGTTGACCTCCTTCTTCTAATACTATTTCAGTGACAAGCCTGCGTGTGTAAACCAGGTACATCCCATTTTCTTCCACACACTCTGCTTCAAAACCATCTTTTTCATACCGGGCCATTTTCTCATGGGCCTCTTCTTTGGTGGAATAATTACCTTTGTCCCACATAAATTTCTTTCCACTTATTTTTGTGGACAGATTTGGCATAATTTCATCTCCGAATATTATTTATTATAAGTAATCAGTCAATAATTAACTATACGGTCGGGCTTTTCTTATATTTCGGTTTCTCAGCCCAGCTAAGTTTCGTGGCCAGAGTGTCCCATTGACTGCGAAGCGGATTGTTCACAATTAAAAAATCGCAGCTTTCTCTCTCGACCCTCACCACATCATCAATTGACAGCCTCAGCGAAACCTGGCCGTCGATAGAAACAGTTGTGCCTTCGTTGACTCGTATGCCCACGACCTCTATTGTGCTCTCGGCGTTAATAACGATTGGCCGAAAGCTCAAAGAATGAGGACAAATCGGCGTAATAACCACCGCCTCCATCTTAGGCGAGACTATGGGCCCCCCTGCCGAGAGATTGTACGCCGTTGAGCCCGTCGGGGTGGAAATTATCAATCCATCACCGACGCAGCCAGCTAACGGCTGACCATCCACCGATATTTTGAGCTCGACCGTTCTAAATGGCGGCCCGGCCGTGATGAAAATATCATTGATAGCTGCTGAGCAAAATTTCTGGGTTTTGCCGCTTTTCTTACCACCGCTTAAAATCCTGCAGCTTAACATCATCCGTTTTTCTATCCGGGCTGTGCCTTTTGTTAAACAAGGAAAAAATTCCTTAAGCTCCTCAACGCTGAATTCCGCCAGGAAACCGAGCTTGCCGACGTTAACACCTATCACCGGCACACCTGCTTTACTCACATTTCTTGCCGTCGAGATAATGCTCCCGTCGCCGCCAAAGACTATTGCAAAATCACATTCTTTTAGAATCTCAGCCCTACAATCCTCAACGCTGCAGCTTGCTACTATCTCGGCCTTATCCTTTGCAAAGCCGGCAAATTCGTCTATCGCCTCGTTGACTCCTTCTTTTTTCGAGTCACCGAAAATTACTAATTTTGGCAGAGATTTCATATCTCGTTTCTCGTATGTTGTATTTCTAGCATCCTTCTTTGTCATTGCGAGGAGCTTGCCCCTTAGGGGCGAGCGACGAAGCAATCTCAAACACAATGAATTGAGATTGCCACGGCCCTTTGGGCCTCGCAATGACATTTTGAGCATCAAGCCCGTCATGTATGTGTTTAGCCTCATTTGTTTTATTGGTGGCACGGCCTATCTTGGCCGTGTTTTCACGGGCTGCTCGCCGTGCTACGCTCGTCGCAGCAGGGAAGCCCGTGCCACATAAGGAAACTGCTGATTCAGTTGCCTGGCTAAACACATACCCCGTCATAGACGGGCTTACGCTTCGCTCCAACATCAAACATCAAGCATCGAGCGCACCATCTCTTTTACTGTTTTTACTATTTTATCGGCATTTACACCCGCTTCCATAAGCTGCTGCGCCCTGGAATTGTGTCCTATAAACCTCCTCGGCGCACCAAGTAAGCGTATGGCCTTTGGCGAACGGCTCTCATCTGCGAACAGTTCGAGCACGGCTGACCCGAATCCGCAGGCGCTGGCATGGTCCTCTACTGTGATTATCCCCTTCCCCTGGTCCAGCAGAGAGACAATATTTTTATCGACAGGAGCGGCAAATCGGCCGTTAATAACATCAACCGCAATGTTTTCTTCTGCTAATAATTCAGCCGCTTTTAATGCTTCTGTCAGGACGCTGCCGTAACTGACAATCGCAACGGCAGAATCTTTTGTCTTTTTGACAAATATGCTTTTACCCAGCCTGAATGGCTTACTACAAGCCTGCCAGACGTATGGCGGGATAAAATCCTGCTGTGGAACAAAATCTTTCGGATACCTTATTACGACCGGATTATCCTGGCCTACAGCAAATTCCAGAGCCAGTTTAGTTTCAATCTCATTGGCAGGGGCCGTCAGCACCATATTCGGCATTATCCGCAAGAAACCAATATCCATCAAGCCGTGATGTGTTGGGCCGTCCGAGCCAACGACCCCTGCCCTGTCAACGCAAAAAACAACCGGAAGGTTCTGTAAGGCCACCTCCTGGAATATCTGGTCGAAGCTGCGCTGCAAAAAGGTCGAATAGATACAGACGACCGGTTTTAAACCGCTTCTGGCAAACCCTGCTGCAATATCCACCGCCGCACTTTCAGCGATACCCACATCGTAAAATCTATTAGCGAACCTTTTGCGAAATTCGACTAATCCTGTGCCGTCACACATCGCTGAGGTTATAGCGACGATTCTGTCATCCTTTTGAGCTAACTCCGTCAGATGCTCACCGAGCACATTAGTAAAACTGCGTCTGCCTGAGTCCGAAGCAGATTCAACAATATCCCCGTTCATCTTGAATGGTCCGGTCGAATGAAATTTGCTGGGCCCCTGGTCGGCCGGTTGAAACCCTTTGCCCTTCTTCGTATAGACGTGCAGAATTGCCGGGTGATTCAGCTCGGCCAGTGCCTGGAACAATTTTATAAGCGAGCCAATATCATGGCCGTCAACAGGACCAAAGTACGGAATATTCAGGCTCTCAAACATCTGACTGGCCGGCAGAGCCATCCTGATACCTTTCTTAATCCTCTCAATCGCTTCATCGACACTTTTGCCTATAAGGGGCGTATGCTCTAAGATATTTCTGGATGTCTTGCGCAAATCCTCGTAGGTCTGGCTCAGCCGAACTTTGGAAAAGTACTTCGCCATCGCTCCGACAGTAGCGTCTATTGCCATCGAGTTGTCGTTTAGCACGATTAGTAATTGCCGTTTGGCCAGGCCGAGATTATTGAGTGCCTCGAAAGAGGTGCCGTTGACGATACTGGCATCGCCGACTATCGCCACAATTTTATCATTCTTGTTTTGTTGTCTCTGGGCTATTGCCATTCCGATTGCTGTGGCTATCGAGGTCCCTGCATGTCCGACGGCGAACTGGTCATATTCGCTCTCGGCCGGGTTGGGAAAACCGCTTATCCCTTCAGGGCGACGAAGATGCTCGAACTTATCTTTCCTTCCGGTGACGATTTTATGCGTGTAGCATTGATGGCCGACGTCCCAGAGCAGCTTGTCCTTTTTAAAATCAAAGAAATAGTGCAGGGCCAGTGTCAGCTCCACCACGCCGAGGTTGCTTGCCAGATGTCCGCCGGTTTTACTGACCGAGTCGAGAATGAGCTGGCGTATTTCCTCCGCCAGCGTTTTTAGTTGCGGTACCGAGAGCTTTTTGACGTCCGCCGGACTATTTACTTGTTCCAGCAATTGACCCATCTTAATACATCCGAAAACAAATGACAGATACGATAAGCAAGGAAGTTCTTATAGTATAATAATATCTTCTCACAAGAATACCATTGAAAAATCCTCTGCGAAAACATCCTTCTCTCCACAAAAGACACAAAGGCACAAAGAAAAATAGTTAATTGGTTAATTAGTGAGTGGATACTTGATACTCGATGCCCGATTCTGGATACTCGATACCGGATGCTCGATGCTTGATTGGGTCCTTCGACTCGCCTACGGCTCGCTCAGGATGACGCGGTGCATCAATTGTTGATTTCAGATTGCGGATTATAAAAAAATGATTCTTTTTCTACATAGTTAATTGATGTGCCAAATTGCCCGGCTTCGTCCGATGGGCTACGCAGGGCAAAATGGAATTTTAAGTCGCGGGGCGAAATAGGGGATAGACTTGTCATATAATGCTCTGGAATCGCTAAAATATTGTCAAATAGACGATATAGACCTCGAAATTTACATTGAAAGGCTTTGACAAAGAACGCGTGCCGATATTATAATATAAAGAGAACGTTCGAAAAAGATCGCTGATACAGTTAGGATGCACATATTCCTATGAGCAGATCGCCTTTCGCAGAAATCAATAGAGAAATCTTGATGTGGGCAAGACAAACCTCCGGCTTAGAGGTCCCTGATGCCGCTAGGAAGGTTGGAACTACTCCTGAAAATCTCAAAGAATGGGAATCTGGAAAATCATATCCCACTGTGAAACAACTAAGAAAGCTGGCCAAAGCATATTTACGGCCCATAGGTCTGTTTTTTTTGCCGGAGCTACCTAAAGATCTTGAATCAATAAAGGACTTTCGTAAGATTCACGATGTCCCCCAAGAAGAGATGTCATCAGCACTTCGTTTCGAGATAAGACTAGCTTGGGCAAGGCGTGATGAGGCTATAGAACTGGCACGTGACTTAGGGGAGAAAATAAGAACTATCGATTATCGCGTGAGCTTGAAAGATAACCCCAATCAGGTGGCTAACAAACTACGAGGCCTTCTTGCTATATCAATAAACGAACAGACAAAGTGGCGAACAAAAAATGAAGCTTTTAGTTCCTGGCGTAATGCGATTGAGAACTTGGGAATTCTAGTATTCCAAACAGGACTCTTGCGTAACCTAATTGTTGACACTGCTGAAGCAAGAGGGTTCTCCATATCCAAGCAACCTTTCCCTGTGATAGTCGTGAACGGAAAGGACCATCCCACCGCGAGGTGTTTTACGCTCATTCATGAACTGACACATATTTTGATGCATGATAGTGGGTTATGCGACCTACACAATCCCTTATCGCCGACTTCGGACATCGACAGAGTTGAAGTGTTCTGTAATTATGTGGCTGGTGCTGTAGTGGTTCCTGCCAATACTCTTTTGGGAGACGAAATTGTTCAAAAACATGGTGCCGATCCTGAATGGAATGATGAAGAACTAGGTTCACTTTCCAAAAGATTTTGGGTTAGTTCAGAGGTTATACTTCGCCGACTTTTAATACTTAAGCAAACAACACAAATGAATTATCAACGCTGGCGCAATGAAAAGAAAGATCAATACCCGGGGCCTTCTGAGAAAGAGGGAGAAATGAGAATTCCTACTGCCACACGCGTCACAATTCGCAATGGGAAATTATTTCCAAAGTTAGTTCTTCGTTCTTTAGCAAATGACCTCATTACCACATATGAGGCGTCGGATATATTAGGTGCCGCACCTGACCGATTAGTTGACGTTCAGTATGCGATATATTAGAAAATGCCTGAAATTTACTGCATAGATACTTCGGCTATTATTGATGCTTGGCTCGATACTTATCGACCTTCATCCTTTCCTTCCTTCTGGGAAAAAATGGAAGAACAAATAGGTTTGGGTTATTTGATATCTCCGCAAGAGGTGAAAGAAGAAATAAAACACCCTGAAGAACTCGTTACGTGGACAGAAAATAACGTGTAAATGTTTATTGAACTTGATGGAGGATTTCAAGCCGAGCTTAAGATTGTTCTAAAGGACCTTTATGATATCATGAAGCAGCGCAAGTTGAATTTTACCGGAAAAGAGTTAAAAGGAGATCCATTTGTGGTAGCTCTTGCCAAGCTAAAGTCTGCAACCGTAATCACTCATGAAAAACCTCACCGCGAGCAAGGTAGACCCAAAATACCAGACTTATGCAATCTATACAAAATTCGACATATTCGCCTTCCAGACTTCATTGGGGAACAAGGTTGGAGATTCTAGTTAAGCTCCTCACTTTTATGTCAATGTAAAACCGTGTCTTCAAAATGCGTTGGGATACTGTTCGGGATAATCGAACTTGGGGTGGGTTTTTTGACCCTTGGCGGAGCCAGGGAAGGAAAAAGCAATCCTCGCATAGGCACCCCAGGGTAAAACCCTGGGCTAAATATTTTTGAGATTCTTCCCCTTCGGCTGCGCCCAGGGCAGGCTTTTTCCGCTCATGGCAGGCCCTGCGCGGGAATGACAATTATTCAATAGATTCCTCGACTGCGCGGGAATGACAAGGTCGTATTGTGCAGGGCGTTGTCGTAGCAGGAAGGACACAAAATAACAGATTGACGTTGAGATTGCCATGGCCGCCTTTGGCGGCCTCGCAATGACAGGAATGGGGCTGATTTTCAATCAAATACGCTGATAGCTGCGATGAAATCTCAGTATTTTGAAAAAAATTTTAAGCCCTTTCAATATAAAAGCTTAATCCACAAAGCACCATTGAAAAAGCAGGATTTTTCGGCACAAAGACGCAGATAGCTCTAATTATGGAGTGGTTCGCCTGTGGCGAATCTAACGCGGGCCGAACGATCTTTGCTGCCCGGTGCCTGCTGAGGCTGCCAAATGTCGAGCCGATGGATTGGCATGGAAAGTTCAAGCTGATGGCAAGAAAATTATTGGTCGGCTGGTTTATGGAGTGCCTGGCGTGTAAAGCAACCTTTATTCGGAATACGCCGGAGAATTGGACGGTGGGGCAAGGAGGTAAAATTTTCGTGAACGACATGCGGAAACAGACTGCCGGCCAAGACGCCGGAGCTGTCAGGCGAAATTTGATTACAAGTAAACGAAAATTTGTGGGATTTGTCAGATGTCCTGATTGCTTATCGGCGAATGTTCGATTGGTGGAGATTGGTGATGGAAAATAAGTGATTCTTCCTTTTCATCCTTCGTAATACTACGGAGAACGGACGCAGCAGCTCTTTTGCGGAGAACGGAGAGGATTTCAGGCTCATACCTTTGACGCAGGGTAAATTCGCTATTGTGGATGCCGAGGATTACGGTCGGCTGAGCAAGCACAAATGGTGCGCTGCCAAAAGCAGAGAGACTTTTTACGCGCATAGATTTAGAGATGGAACAATAGTCGGCATGCATCGGGAGATTATGCGGGCGCCGAAAGGGGTGGTGTGTGACCATAAAAATCATAACGGGCTTGATAACCGCAAAAGCAATCTTCGGCTTTGTACGAGCGCCCAGAACCAGTACAATAAGAAGCCCAAAAAAGGATGCTCATCAAGATACAAGGGTGTGGTGAGGAGAGGTGCTTATAAAAGATGGCGTGCGCGAATTGGATTTAACAGAAAGCGGATACATCTTGGTGATTTTGGCGATGAGAAACATGCGGCGATTGCCTATGATGATAAAGCGGTCGAGCTTTTCGGCGAATTTGCGTACCTTAACTTCCCGGAAAGAATAGAGCTGCGAAACTGGATGCGAAAGATTATCTGGGCAGCGTGACATCAATACACCCAAGATGAGCGGGCAAGGCGTACAAATAAAAAAGGCCGTAAGCGCGAAGCTTATGGCCCGTTGGTTCGTAATTAGGAATACATTGTAGTTAAAAAAATCTTGACCGTACAAGCTGTATAGGCGGCGGTCGGATTTGAATAGGTAAGTGATATTTTTTGAGAAATCTTACTTGCGGTATCGACTGATGCCCGGGTTTGCCTGCTTGTCGCATTGCAAACAAAAAAATCAATACAGCAAGAATCAATTCCACTGCTATAATCGGAATAATTCCTATTGTCATAATGTATCCCCAAATGACCAATTAATTTTATCGGCTTAAGTTCAATTTTTTCCTTAATCAAACTGACCGATTCCCTGTGTCAATTTTCCTTGTTTCATTCCCGCGAAAAGAGTGGCGGGAATCCACATTATCGCCACGGTTTGGGGTTCTTGTTTTCACAGGAATGACAAGCTGCGCTATGCTCTTATCAAGATAGTTTGAAAATAAAGGTTTTCAATACTGATATGCAGCTTTTTTGAGTCAGTGCTTTGGTTGCATTGATTAAAGCATATTGCTCAGTGTGAAAAAAATTAGAAGTGAAATCAAATGCAGATTAGGACTTTTTTAAAATTATTTTGTTCTTTTCAGCAGGGCCATCGCCAATTGCCGCAGGGTGTCGGCTCTTTCACCGAATGGCTCCAATATCGCCACCGCCTCGTTTGCCAGCTTCTTCTCTAATTCTCTTGCCTTTTCAATTCCTATCACAGCCGGGTAGGTGCACTTGGCAGCCTTGGCGTCTTTACCGGCCGTCTTGCCTATCTGCTCGCTGGATGCGCTTACGTCGAGAATATCATCGGCAATCTGGAAACCCAGCCCTATCTTCAGGCCGTATTCGCTCAGCGAGTCTATCTGCTCTTCTTCTGCTCCTCCGCAGACAGCCCCCATAGCAGCGGCACAGCGGAACATCTTGGCCGTCTTGTTGGTGTGGATATATTCCAAAAGCTCCTTATTTCCCCGGCCGTTTTGGGCTCTCAAATCCGCCATCTGCCCCCCAATCATACCGGACGGCCCGGCATCCTGTGCCAATTGAGCAATGAGTTTTACGGCAATAGTCGGCTCATCAATCTCTTTTGCCAGAATCTCAA
Source organism: Sedimentisphaerales bacterium (assembly GCA_049287505.1). GTDB lineage: Bacteria > Planctomycetota > Phycisphaerae > Sedimentisphaerales > Anaerobacaceae > NIOZ-UU13. Next base: position 40,776 of record JBAQFY010000128.1, read on the forward strand.
AGGCAAGGGTCAAAAGAGCATCGCCTGCCAGGATGGCTGTTGCCTCGTCAAAGGCCTTATGGCACGTAGGAAGCCCTCGCCGAAGGTCGTCATTGTCCATCGCCGGCAAATCATCGTGAATAAGCGAATAAGTATGCACCATTTCAATCGCGGCGGCCGCAATCTCCGCATTGCGATTGATTTGTTCACCGACAAGCTCACAGCACCACAGCACTACAGCCGACCGCACTCGCTTGCCAGGCGTTCCAAGGGTGTACTTGAGCGCTTCTTTCAAGTCACTGTCTATCTGCTGTGAAGCTAAAAGCTGCTCCAGAGTATGATTAATAAATTCCGCCCTCTCGCGCAACTTTGCATTAAAGCCCATTTTCAACTTCAACCTGCAATTTTCGATTACCGACAGCCTCCCGACTGTTCACTATTGACAATCGAGCATTGATTATCGATTATTGAAAATAGTAAATGGCAAATAGTAAATAGTAAATGGAAAAATGTTTCTGATTCTTGGCGTTACTGCATCGGGCAAAGGCCGATTGGCCTTTGAATTGGCCCAAAGTTTGGGTGCTGAAATAATCAGTATCGACTCGATGAAGGTCTATCGGCGAATGGACATCGGCACCGCCAAACCGCCTGCCGAGGCACGTCAGCGCATTAAATATCATCTTATCGACATAGTCGAGCCAAGCGATTCTTTCAGCGTTGCTGCCTTCCTGGATGCCGCTTTACAGGCAATGGAGCAGATTAAGGGCCGTAACAAGCCTATTATCACCGTCGGCGGAACCGCTCTGTACATAAAAGCCCTGCTGTATGGCCTTTTCGAAGGTCCGGGAACCAATCAGCAAATCCGGGCTGAACTGAAAGCGCGAGCAGAAGCCGAAGGTTTGGGAGAGCTTCATAGCGAATTAACGAATATTGACCCTGTAGCCGCCGAGCGTATCAATCCCAACGATTCCAAGCGCATCATCCGGGCCTTGGAGGTTTACCAGCTCACGGGCAAACCCATCTCAAGCCTCCAGAAGCAATGGGATAGGCGCGACACGCAACACGACTGGACGATAATAGGTCTGCAAAGAGAGAAAACCGACACCAGCGGCAGAATAAACAAAAGGGTAAAAAAGATGATTACTGCCGGCTTTGTCGATGAGGTCAAATCCTTGTTAGCTGAAGAAAAACCTTTGAGCAGACAGGCCCGATGTGCTATTGGCTATGCTGAGATAATCGAATATCTGAATGGACACATCAGTTCGGAAGATGCAGTCGAACTTATAAAAAAGAACACCAGACGTTTGGCCAAGAATCAGCGTACCTGGTTCAAAACCTTCAAAAACGTTCATTGGCTCGACATCGAGCCGGACGAATCTCAAGAGAATATCCTCACCCGCACAAAGATGTTATTGAATGATATTTTGACTTAGACGGTTTGCAGTTGTCGCTGGGCGCGGAGGACGGCGGCTGTATCACCCAGAACAAGCTGCTTTATCAAACTGCTTGGAACCAGGCTAACTCCCATATTGAAGATTTTCTCTTCGACCATCGAAGCAATCGCCCGTGCTGTCGGCTGGCAGAGGTCATACTTTAATACCAGGTCCTTGACTATTCTGGACTTGTCCCACCGGCATCTGTTGTTGGTCCCCTCTGTCCCGGCAAGCAGCTCAGCATCTGTCAGCTCCTGAATGTCAATCGAGACAACCTCAGTTCGGGAACGCTTAAGCATTCGTTCGAAATGATGTTCACTTAACCCGATAGCAGCATCTTCATAATTGGTGGCCGTTAGAACTGCATTGATTATGGAAAATATCTCGCTACTGGTTACGCTGCGTCGGTTTTGTCGGTGATAAAGAAAGTACGTTACCACCTCGGCAAGCTGTTCAGCAATGTATATATCCGCCTGTCCAATCTTATCGAGAGCGTTATTGACAGTCCCCATCACTTTGGTGTGCGAGTATTCCTCGAGGCTGCCATCGGCTTTTATTACTTTAAGCTGCGCTTGCATCACCTTCTTTTTGCCTCCATGCAAAAAATTGCCAATAAAAAATGAAAGGTTATCTTTTTCAAAGTATGCCTAATTTCCATCTTGCAGAATTCTTTTTACCAATCAAAGAGTATCTGCCGGCCGCTGGGCTCAGTTTCAGTAATTTCCTGACTGACTTCCTTAATCAATTCACCCGCATCCCTGAAGTCACGATAGACACTTGCAAAACGAATATACGCCACCTTGTCAACCCTGCGAAGCTGTTTCATTACTCTTTCACCGATAATAGCTGATGAGACCTCCTTGTCAAAATTCCGGAATATATCCTCCTCAGCCTTGTCGGCCATTTGTCGAATCTGCTCTGTCGAGACAGGTCTCTTATAGCAGGCTTTTTGCAAACCGCTGATGATTTTTTCTCTGTCATAAGGAACCCGAGAGTTATCTTTTTTCACCACGTAGAGCTTAAAGCTTTCGCCTATCTTCTCATAGGTGGTAAAACGCCTTTTACACATCAGGCATTGACGCCGGCGCCTGATCACTCTTCCGCCATCGCTTGAACGCGAATCAACAACTTTATCTCGGTCTTCCTTGCAAAAGGGACATCTCATTTCGTATCTCGCATCTCGTACTGCATATTGTGTTTGAGATACACTTTTGGCCTCGTGATTCACAACTTGCAAGCTGGCTTTCCGTCCCGTGTAAATCCCTGACGGGCGGATACGCTCTTTGAAGCCCATCAAGACAACACTACATATAGTTAATCTATCTATTCTACACCCAACATATAGTATGTCAAAATAAATTTTGATGCAGGCAGTTAATCTTCCTGAATCGGAAGCTGTTAAATTTGATTTTGCTGCCCTTAATTTATGGCTCGATAAACACTAAGGAGAAAAAACAAGAAAAACTAAAAGTTTTTTTGCCGGCGTTTTTTTATAAAAAAAGGCCTCTGCGCAGAGAACGCAGAGGCCAACTCGGAAAGAAACTTATATGCACCCCCCTTAGGTCTGGTACAAAGCCTTCACGTAATGTGAAAGCGTTGTTTTTGCTTCTGCCCGCATCTTACAATTAAAGTCTAACATAAAAACCTTAAAGAGACAAATCGATGCAGCTACTTTTTTTTGTTTTTTTTACAGCCCGATAAAACTAAGTGCTTATCCGAATAACCGGGGCGTTATGAGGCCGAGCGAAAAGTTCGAGGCCAAGGCGGCAGGCCAAAAATGCTCGGAGGCGTGGTTCTCTCCACGTTGAGAACATTTTTGGCCGACAACGCAGGCATCGGGCTTTGCAGCCGGCCGCAATAGAGCGGGTTATTTGGATAGGCTCTAAGTGCGTCTAACAAAATGAACCGATTTTTACCCTGAGCGCAGCGAAGGGTCTCGCTTATACTACAAATATTATGATATTCTTTCCCTTCGGCTTCGCTCAAGGCTAAAGGCTATTTTCGCTTAGAATGACTCATGTGCTTTTTATATTGAGACCGAAAATCGTATCTGTCATATGGGCCTATAGCTTGTGCCCTTAATTTATTATTTTTCGCCTTGTTACTGTCTGCTTACATCTCTTCGATTTTGGCCTTATTTTTCAGCCCGTCTATAAACTCATCGATAGCTTTTCCTCGCATCTGCTCTTTAAGTGTTTCCACTATCTCGCCCTTTACTTCTTTAAGCTCTGGCACAGCGGCTGGCTTTCTGTCATACACCTTGGCTATATGAAAGCCGAAACGGGTGCGAAAAACGTCACTAATCTCTCCAACGCCCAAATTAAAAACTACGTCCTCGAACTCTTCTACCATTTGCCCTCTCACAACATAGCCTAAGTCGCCGCCGCCGTCGGCACAATCGGTATGTTTATCAACCACAACCTCAAAAGCTGCACCGTTTTTCAATTCATCATGTGATTCTTTTATCGCGTTATAAGCAGTCTCTTCATCCGTCTGCCAGTTCACATATTTTACTATATGAGCCACTCTGGCTTGCTCACCGGATTTGAACTGTTCCTTATTTTCCTCATAGTATTCCTGGACAGCAGCTTGCGACGGCTCCGGTAAATCTTTGCAGGCTTCGTTCAGCCTCTGCTCAACTCTCATTTGCGTCTTGATGTACTCTTTGATGTCTTTATCATCCTTGAGGCCAAGTGCTTTGTAGAGCTGCTCCTGGTCCGCGTATTGCTCTTTTAGCTTGGCCAAAGCAGATTCGACTTGAGCTTCAGGAATGTTCTTGCCGTTCTCTTTTGCTTCCTGGTTGATTAAAACCCTTTCAATCACATTTTCTCTGGACCAGTCGAGCAGTTGTGTCTCTCGCTCTTTGGGGTCCTGGCCGGAGAACACTCGTTCATAATCCGGCCTTAAGCGTTCAACTTCCTGCTTTATCAATGAATCTTCAATTTTTTCACCATTAACAATTAGAGTCATATCTCATACCTCCAAAATCCGAATTTCGAATATCGAAATCCGAAACAAATTCAAATGACAAAAATTCAAAATCCGAAACGTTTTGTTCATTTGGACATTTGAATTTCGATATTGTTTCGTATTTCGAATTTCGTGCTTCGGATTTATCCTTTATGCTTAGCCCCTGGCCTTTGCATACCAGTCCGGGTCCTGTGCTAATTTTTCCCTTGTCTCTAATGTCATCATCTCAAAAGCCGGGTGAGTGCTCTCCCACGCCCGCTCGCGAAATGAGCTGTTTTTCATCTTTTCTATCTCCGGGGCGACTTCATTAAAATAACTGCCGTAAATATGCAGCGAATCACTTATATCGACATATCTGCCCACATTCACTGGCTCACCTCTTTTTTGGGCTATCCCCTCGGCAATTAATCTTTGAAGGTCGGTGAGTGCATAGACATTCATAAACCACGCCTTATAGAGGTCTCTGCTGCGCCAGTGTGTGTTCATATTGAGCGAAAGCCGGCCTGCCTGGTTTGCTGCCAACCGGCACCATATTCTCTGAAGGCAGGGCGGGTCATCTGTTACCGGGTCTGCCGTCGGCATCCAGGTGATGGCCTGCGCTCGCCGTGTGTGATTAACCTTCGATAGGCAATCTACAATATACTGAATCTGGTTGACCTTTTTGAAAGGCCTAGGCGAATCAGAGTCTCTTATATTTTCCACGGGACTGTATGCGAACAACCGCTCGTGATAGGTATAAGTCCACTTACCCGCAGCAGGGTCAATCCAGTGGTCGTGGATGCCGTTGACCACCTCCTGCCGATACGATTCAAGCTCCTCAGGCCCGCCGGGAAAGTTCTTGTGAATTCTCGGCTCACTGAAAGGCTCGGTAACGGTAATCATAACGGTTGCATCTTTGCTCGGCGGGTCATCAGGCTTATCGTATTGTGTTTTAACCTCGAAGCCCCTCTCCCAAAC
>JBAQFY010000129.1:0-2195 GCA_049287505.1 Sedimentisphaerales bacterium
ATATTAATCATAGTCATTGAATATTTAATCAGTTTTGTTTTTAATCATTTTTTAGGTGTCGTTTCTGTTTTTCATTATGAAAGCTAACGGTATCGGCAGTCGAGTAGGCAAGGGGAATTTCACCCCAAGCCTCTCACAGAACCGTACGTGACAGTCTCCCATCATACGGCTCCTGTTATACAAATCTAAGCGATCCATTTAAGAAAACCCTAATCGCCAATGATAAAACAAATTCGGATACTGAATATGTACCCTTCTAAGCCAATCATAAGCCTTGTTAAGATTTCTTCTGTAGCGCTTGTACCGTTTTCGAACCCATCTAATTAGCCGTTTACGGAGTAACTGAAAGACCGGATTCATTGCAGATATTCTAAACTTTCCATAGTAGTTCACCCACCCACGAATATAGGGTTCAAGAAATTGAGCTACACCAACTATACTCTTGAAGTTCAGGTTTACAATATCGAGTTCTTCCAGCTTGTCTGCTATGCGTTTCTTTGAACTGATACTGATGGCACAGTCATAACCTAAAAACAGTTTCCCTGTTTTCTTTGACATGGTTGTGCGTGGTTGAAAGGAGTACCCAAGAAATTCAAACTTAACCACCGGATGCTTTTCCTGTCGTCTGTAATCCCGACAGTACACCAGCTTTGTTCTCTCCGGGTGTAGTTCCAATCCACATGCCTGTATCCGTTCCCGAACAGATTGCAGCACCTGCTCCGCTTGTGCTTTAGTCCGACAGTGCAGTATGGTGTCATCGGCATAACGCACATACTTTACTCCCGGATGGGTTTTATCCAACCATCTGTCTATGGCGTAATGAAGAAACAGGTTGGCCAGTAACGGGCTTATCACTCCTCCTTGTGGGGTTCCCTTGCCCTGTTTTTGAACCAGTTCCCCTGATTCCTTTCGCACCGGCATAGTCAGCCATCGTTTGATGTACAATAAACACCAGCTTTCCGTAACATGTTTCTCCAAAGCAAGCAGCAATTTCCCGTGGTCGATATCATCAAAGAACCCTTTAATGTCCAGGTCGATGACCCAGTCTGTTTTCCTGCAGTTTTCCCGTACAGCTTCCAGTGCCTGATGGGCACTCTTGCCCGGCCGATATCCGTAAGAATTTGGACTGAATAGGATTTCAAACCTCGGCTCAAGGTATTCTTTTACAACCATCTGTCCTACCCTGTCGCTGATTGTCGGTATCCCCAGCTTACGGGCTCTCCCGTCTTTCTTTGGTATCTCGACTTCTTTGACCGGCGGCGGAAAATAACTCCCTGATGCCATCCTATTCCATAGCTTGTACAGATGTTTCGACCTGTCAGCATCAAATTCTTCCATGCTTATTCGGTCTACCCCTGCACTTCCATGTTTGGATTTCACTTTCTTATAAGCCGCCCATACCATTTTGCGGCTTACCGGTACTGTTTTTGTCTCATCCCATAAAGTCATCCTCTTACGAGTTGTTAAATGTTATGATACTGTATAACCTGACCCCTTCGCTCCCCTTCCATTACAGAAGTTTCACCACTACTACGGGTCAGTCCGTCCCTGTACGGCTCTTTGCTTTTCTGCCTCTGGGGTGTTCCCATTGTGCATTCCGCTTTGCATTGCCGGCCAGGTTCCCGAGTTCCATAATTGAGCCCGGATAAAGGTACTGATGCCTGAATGACGCCTGTCGTTTAGCCAATAAGCAGGTGACCGCTAAACTTATAACCGCATTTCATACTCTACGGGTTTCGACAGGATGTGGCCAACTTCTCGACACCTCTTCGGCATTTCACTTTCGTTCAGCTCCTTTACCCATACCTGATAAACTCTCGGCTTATCTTTTCCTAAACGCTCAGCACCTTAGCTCTTTACTAAAGCACCTTTAGGTAGTTTGAAGCCTCCTCCTGCAAGGCGACTCCGGTGGCTCGGTTCCACCATCTCAATTACAGCATGCAGAACTTCTATTGCCAATGTTCTGCTTCTCGGCACACTATGAAACGTTTTGGAGTGCGGGCTACGTTCGTGTCCACCGATACAAAACGCTGATGCGTGGTAGAATGCTCGAGAAACCACTGACCCCAAAATGTTTTATGACAGCCTGTTGGCACCAGTAATTATTTAAGTCTGTATCCAATTGTCAAGTTTATTGTAAAAGTATTTACGGTCACATCTCCACCATTTCCAGTATTTTCAATTGTCCAATCAGC
>JBAQFY010000130.1:0-2496 GCA_049287505.1 Sedimentisphaerales bacterium
GGCATTGAACCTGGCAAAATTCAGCGCCCGCGGATTGGTATCCGTCCCGATGACATGGTCAGCATGGCCGATGGCTAAAAAGGCCTGTATGCCGGCGCCCGTGCCGATATCAAGAGCCGTTTTTACCCTTCGGCGAACTGTCAAGCTGGCAAGAGTCAATGATGCGGCACCCACACCAAGGACATGGTCAGCGGGCAATTCATGATGAATTTCCGGCCCAAAATCGCTGGCTAATAGCAGGTCGTAATAAGGTGCCAATTTAGCAACAGACTGAACCATCCCGTCTTTATGACTCAGCAGGCCGATCCCTTCCAACTGCTCAATATTAAGACCAGATAACTTCTCATTAAGGGCCGACTCAGAAACCGCTCGTCCAAGCCAGAACAAGCGGACTAAGATATTATACGGGCTGTCCGTTCTGACTCGTCGATAAATAACCTCTACATCCTGCCGTTCATGTGCGCACGATATGCCCAAGGTCTCAGCCAGTGCCGTCTGTGAATACCCCGCATCAGCAAGAACCTTCTTGAACTTATTACCGTCAAACGGCTGGTCCAGGTGGAATTCCGCCTCGTTACTCCCTTTCATCACAATGATTTCCTTGCATCTGACTTCCCATATAAACTCTGCTCACTTAGCTGGGCGCATGGGCCCTGTCCGTATTATAGTCAAAAAAACCTATCCACTTGAATTATAAAACGCATAGGGTAGTTTCCTGCGTTGGGCAACGACGTGATAAAGAAGTTACCGAACACAATAAAACATATAAACGTCTCCAGATTCGGAAAGGAGCAGCGCCTTTTAAGCAGGTATCTTCTTTGAAAAACTAAAACCTTCTTTTTGGGGACGTCAAGAAGGTGAAACATTAGCCTCGGCAACACCAAATCATAACCACATTGTGCCGTCTGTCGACAAAATATGGTGACGCTCCTTATTTTTGTCCACATTTATCCCACGTTAACGCCTCGGCTGGTACATCACGCAATTGGCAATGTTTGAAGCCAGTCTCGCGTTGAACCAGTCAAGAGTTCCTTCGCGTCGTCGTGGACCATCTGGATCATTGACATAAACAGTATTACCATTGACACCTGTAAGAACGATGACATGTGGAAAGCCGTACCAATAACCGGCGCACCAAAGAGGACCGTGAATAGCCAAGTTTGCTTCCGTGTTTCCCGGTGTCCAGTGGGGAGTTGGCAATCTGATCGGGCGCAAACCCTCATTTGCTGCGAGCCTGACAAAATCGGCAGGAAAAAGCCCTGTGTCGGCGTTCCATTCGGTAGGAAGACCAAGGCGGGGGCCTGGGGCGCGATAGTAGGCAACCATGCAAGCCGACGCATACCAACAAGACATGCCGCGCCTTTGCCCAACGAGGGGAACATCAAGCATAATGCTCATCTTTTACCTCCCATGAATACAGAGTTCAAATAGTATGTTCGATAATTTATTGCACCAGCAGCTCCTTGGTAGAAAAGTTGATGGGCCGGGTAGTAATTTGCCTCCCAGAAGATAGTAAGAGTCAGGTAAGCTTCAAGAACTTACTGTGATCACTGCACCTCAAAAGACAAGCCCTATACTATCCGAAGAGACTTTGATCTCCTTTTATCTGTTCATTTAAAACCGATTGGATGGCCTTGCCCACGTCAAAAAAGCCTTTTTCAAAGAGCCGGCAAAAGAAAAAAATAGTGCTGACACCTTTTTTACATCCAGTTTCCTTTAATACATACATTTGGTAAGTAAGCTACTCTGTGATTGTATGAGCATAATAGTTCCGGTAGGGCAAAATGTCAAAGGGATAATGACTGAAATTGGAAAAATTTCACAAGGGCTGGCTAATGGCAGAATAATTGGCTCAGGAGTTTTAATTCTGCCGTTTCTGCTTCTCTAATCCATCCTCAGGTGCGATTTGATGATTTGCCAGACGGCGGGGTCTGAAACACCCTCTCCTCTTAAAACGCGTCGAATTTCTTCAGCATCTATGCCGAGAGCGTCAGAAACGCTTTCTTCGTCCAAACCTACTGCCCTGGCTCCCTCCATCGCCGACTCCACGACTTTCTGTTGTTCATCGGGAGTTGGAAATGTATTGATGCCATTTCGGCACTGAAGGCAAAGGTGTAGTTCATAACACTCACGACCATTGCAACTGGTTATTATGGTTCGTGCCTGTCGCACGCCGCATTTTTGGCACAACATCTTTGAAAGCTCCGTTTATCCCAGCATAATTGAGCTGAACATTTCTGTTAAGAAAACACCAAATAAGACCGATATACGATATCAAAGCAGTGCCGAAAACTCTACTTTATTTGAGACATATTAGGATAACCTACGGCGAATTGCAACAGAATTATTAAGAGCTTATCCGAATAACTGGGTCGTTATGAGGCCGAGCGAAAAGTTCGAGGCCAAGGCGGCAGGCCAAAAATGCTCGGAGGCGTGGTTTTCTCCACGTTGAGAACATTTTTGGCTGACAACGCAGGCATCGGGCTTTGCAGCCGG
>JBAQFY010000131.1:0-24189 GCA_049287505.1 Sedimentisphaerales bacterium
GGCTCATACCTCCGTAGCGAGGTAATGGTGCGCAGTGTACATTTATGCTTCGTTTTGGAACCATCTCGAGAATTTGCTTTTTTATAATCTGATTCATGCTAACCGAGACTATCAAATCAGGTTTGATGCGCCTTATTTGCTCAACAACTTCTCTATTGTTAATATTCGAAGAAACCACACGTGGAATATTATTTCTTTGAGCCCACAAATAAGATGAACAGTGATTTGAAATAAACGGCAGCAGTTTACAGATTATTCTCATTGTTCTAAATACGCCATAGACCATGAGCTTGAATACCGTATGGCGGAAGCCGGTATTCGCAAGCGACCATCCGATGGAAGCAATTGTGCTTCTTTTACCAATAAGCGCTGATGAAAACACGATAAGCTTTATATTTTTCTTTCGGAGGTTGAGAAAATTCTTTAAGACAGTAAATGAGAAAAAATTATCATTAGTAAGGATTGCTATATTCATTTTGCTTTTTTTGCCAAGGCTCTTTGGGCCGTAGAGAACGCTTATTTTGCTATCGAAGAAATTGCGGCTAACGCTTGTTTCGCCAAATTATCTCTGTTAAATTCTTTGATGGCGACCTGCCGGGCGTTTTGTCCCATTTTTTCTAACTGCTGGGCGTGCGAATTCAAGTACTGCACTTTTTCAACAAACTCATCGAGATTGCATAAAGTGCAGCCGAGGCCGGCTTGGTTATCTTCGAGGACATTTCTTTGCCAGCCGGAATAATTTAAAAGCACCGGTTTGCCTGCGGTCAGAGAGTCAAAAAACTTGTTGGCGCAGTTGTGCTCGATAATCGGATAGTTAGCGATTATAACCAAAGCTACATCCGATGCTGCAAGAATCTTCGGAAGCTGCTGCTTGGGCACGGAGGGTAAAATTTCCACGTTTGTTAGACCGAGTTTCTTAACTCTGCTTTCCAGAGACGGCTTTTGATTTCCATCACCTATTAATACAAACATAATATCACTGTGCTCTTTAAGCCTTTCAGCGGCGTCGATAACAAAATCCAGGCCGTTGACTTTACCCATTGCACCTGTGTGGAGAAGAACAAATTTATTCCCCCACCCCCTTCTTTGCCGAACAGCCGAGCCGTCAATATCCGGCCTGAATAAATCAATGTCGCAACTGTTGGGTATTACCGTTATGGGTTTTTCCTCAGTCAACACGGCTTTTATGCCTTCTGCCTGGCCCGGCGAAAGAGCAATTAGGGAAGAACAATTCCTGTAAATGGTTTTTTCGAGCCATAAAAGTATCTTGATAAGAAACCTGTTGGTTATGATACCTAATTCGATTGGTATTTCAGGCCACTGGTCGCGCACTTCAAAAACAAATGGTATATGTTTGGCCCATTTTATGACCAAAGCGGGGATTCCAACTGTCAAAGGTGTGCTGGATGCATAGACAACATCCACGCTTTTAGTCCTCAGGCCGACATAAATACTCAAAAGACAAAAGGACAGAAACGAAGTTACTCTACGCAGATATGATTGTTTGTTGCTGTACTTGGTCCCAACAACAACTACGTTTATTCCTTCTATATTCTGTTTTTGGTAAAGGCCCTTGTCCACTTGCAAGCCGCCGATATCATAACGGCCGGCTATCAGGGTAACTTTGTGCCCTGCTTTTACCCATCGGCGGGCAAATTCATACGAACGTGTGCCGGTGCTGCCGGCGGGCGTGGCAAAATGTTGATGAATATAAAGGATGTGCATCAGTTTTTAAAAGTGCCTAAAGTACTTAAAGTTTGAAGTGCCTAAAGTGGCAGCCAAGCTGTCATTCTGAGCGGAATGTAGTGGAGCGAAGAATCTCTTTACCGCTCAACAAACGAGATTCTTCGGCTGCGCCTCAGAATGACACCTAAGTGTCACTTTAGCTCACTTTCTAACTTCCTTAGAGCATTTTTATTTTTGAATTTCTTCTATTAGCTCCCTTAACCTTGCTGCGTTTTGGGAAATACAAAAATCCTTTAGAACTCGTTCGCGACCGGCTTTTCCGAACTTCCTGATTTTATCCATGTCCTCAAGAAGCTCCTTTAAGATTTGCGCCAGCGCATCAGCGTCTTTCTCCGGAGTTAGGCGACCTGTTAGGCCGTCTTCAACCAGCTCCGGGATACCCGATATGCCGGTTGATACAACCGGCACTTCGCACGCCATTGCCTCCATCATCGAAACGGGAATGCCGTCCATATCCCCATCAGGCGTTTTAATACACGGCATAAGAAATACACAGGCCCGACTGAAAAGCTCCGTCAGCTGGTCATTCGGCCTGGCGCCGAGTAACTTGACGTTATCAGCTAAATGCAGCCGTCCAATCAATTTCTCAAGGGCCCGGCGCTGCGGCCCATCTCCTGCAATCTCGAACAGGAATTTTACATTATTATCCCGCAGTTTAGCACAGGCCCTTATCGCAACGTCCAGACCCTTTTTCGGGCTAAGTCTGCACACACAAATTATTCTGCCGGGTTCCGGTTGTCGAGAAACAGACCTGAATTTTTCCACGTCTATCCCGCAATGTATAACATGACACAGGTCGGCGACAGATTTGCCACAAGTATTGCGCAGATATTCGACGTTGAATTGAGAGATAGCAGCTATAAATTTACATTTTGCCAATCGTGGTCGCAGGCTGCCCGGACTTCGAGTAAATATATCAAATGCGTGGACGGTGCAGGAGACCGGCAGGCCGGTCAGCATTCCTGTCATCAAGCCAAGGCTGAGAGAACGACTGGCGAAATGAACGTGTATGTGTTCTGCTGAGAAACGCCTGCAATGGCCGGCAAAATAGCAGGAAATTGTTAGCTCATAAACTGCTTTTGCAAATTCAAGCGGACTATGGACCAACAAAGTTAAAAGCCAAAAACAGACTCTTGCGAAACGAAGCGGGTGTGCAAACATTTCTCGCAAAGTTACAATCGCCTGCACAAAAACATTCGGACGAAACACAGCCCGCTTGTTCCATTTGACCAAAACTTCGGACAAATTCTCAAGCGGGCCCGGCTTACTACTGACCAACGGCAAAACCTGCCATTCGGCTTTTTCGTGTGCTTCGAGCTCATTGGCCACAAAGGTCATACTGACTTTCAAACTCGAAACAACGTATGCTATTTTCATCGTTACTCTATTACTTTGTTGCTTTTATGCTGAGAGAGTGTCATTCCGCACCCATTCGGCTTTCCCTTCGACTCCGCTCAGGGCTACGGCTAATTCAGGGCAGGCTTTGATGCGGAATCCAGACCAATTGAAAACTCTGGATTCCTGCTTTCGCAGGAATGACAAGTTATAAGTTAAATTTTTAAATGGTATTATTGATTTACATTAACAAGTTTTTTGCTACAGGTGGCTGCTTCGTAACTGTGCATAGTTAGTTCGGCTATATGCTTCCAGCTATATTTATCTTCGAGCTCGGGGCCGTAACGGGACTGAAACTTATCGAGAGTACCTAATATGCTTATAATGGCCTCAGCCAGCGGTTCTGCGTCACCAGGCTCAACGACCAGTCCGACTTCATCCGAGCTGATGAGCTCACCCATCGCCCCGACATTGCTGACAATCACAGGTTTTTTGTGAGCATAGGCACGAAGTAATACGCCGCTCTGTGCTTCAAATTTCAAATAGGGTAATACGACAAGGTCAGACGCTGCAAAGAAATAATCCACCTCTTCTTCCGGGATAAAATGGATAAAGGTTTGCACATATTCTGATAAATCGGATTTTTTAATCATGTCGGAGTATGACTCGAAATTAAATCTGCCGAGAAGGCTGCCGGCAATAACCAGTAGAACCCGGCGATTACGCGTACGCGATTTAACAATTTCCAATGCTTTAAGAAGAATATCCAGACCTTTGTTTGGACGAATCCCTCCGAAGAAAAGTATTATCTGACGGTCTGACGGCAGATTTAATTTTTTCCGTGCATCAGTCGGGTCCGGCGGATTTTGCAAAGGTATGATTCCATGAGGGATTACATCTATATATTCGGCGCATGCGCCCCAGTGGTCAACTAATTGTCTCTTGCCATCCTCATAGTGAACTATCAAACGATGGGGGATTTGAAGACTTAGTTTTATAAAAGAAGCTCTGCTGACAAAACGCTCATAGTGGGGCTTAACATCGTGGACGGTAAGCACTAAAGGTAAATGCTGTGCTAACGGCTTTAGAAAAAACTGGTCCAGCAGTGGAGTGCCTACGTCCTGAAAATGAACTATATCGAAGTGCTCACGAACGGCAAATCGGTTCCGCCGCACGCTGTTTCTCAGGCCTCGGCAAAATCGGTCCACCGCCCAGTGCAGTTGCGACCACTGCTTTTTCTTATCTATAAACTCAAACTGACATCTTTCTACTTTATACGGCCTTGGCAGGTCCGCCCATAATGAATTGGTTAGTACCGTTACTTCCGCACCGGCCCCGCACAAACCACAGCATAATGCGTCGGTGTACGCGTATAAACCGCCTGTGCTTGCACCAGCCACCATCAATACGCGCATTGGTAATTTTTTCTTTCCTGCTGTAATTGAAAAGGTACTCCGAGTTACATTCAATATACTATGGAGTTAAGCATAAGTAAGCCCCGTTAGAAATCAACGGCTTACTTCTAACGGGGTAAGCTCAGGATATGGTTCGCTTTCCTCAAGAACCTCTTGTTCCTGGTAGAAGCTTACATAAATATCCTGCCAGTTGGCCATTATAGCAGCGAAGCATATCAGCAGCGGAGCACCACGGGGATTCGAAAATATAGGATGGAAAAACCCATCCGCCGCCAAAGCTATAATCAGTAAAAAGCTCGTTGCTCCATAATATCGCATATATGGGACATCACTCCTGGATAAAGCAAAGCTTCTCACAAGAATGGCAAACATCAAGATAAGCACGGTTATTAGTCCGAGCAAGCCACATCTATCCAGCCATCCCAGATACTCTGAGTGATAAAAACCCACCAGAGGGTCTTTCCCTGCGGGCGCCGGATGCAGCGCCCCGATACCCCTGCCGGTCAATATAAAATAAGGCTCTTGCTTGTAGCTTGAAAGGATTATTTCGTGCTCCAAAGCCCTCCAGGTGCCTTTTTGAAAGGGGCTCGGTATTTCAACATTGCCTGTTCTTGTCGTGCCGGCTCGAAATCTTTCCAGGAAATCGAAACCTATTGCAGAGGTGGCACCCACCGCGAGCAGGCCGGCAATACCGTATGCAAGCAAAGTTCTGGCCCTGCCCTTAACGAATAAAAGCGAAGCGATTGCGAGAACACCCATTGCCCCGTACATAGACCTTGTTTCACTCAGCACTATGCCGCCTATGCCGACCAGCAGCACAAACACAGATACCGGAATGGAGCCGACTTTACTTACCAGTCTGCCTATTGCAATACTTACCAGTGAAAGATAGAGCAAGGGAACAAGAGTATAAGTACCTCTTTCACCCCCCAGCTGTGTAGGAGTGTCAATTTCGGCGGCCCGTGGTGTGAATGCGCCAACTCTAATGAAAATATGCACGAGAAACATTGTTAGGAGCAAAACGACCGAGAATTTCAAAAATCCGTTCACACGAGAATAGTTTGTAAAGTACCTAAGCCCAAATATCATAGCTGCTACAAAATGCGCCACCCTCGAATATGTAAAAGCGGTTTGAGTGTACATCAGCAGGCCTTGTATCAGCGCAAGTGCGGTTACTATTGTTAGGACAATGAAGCATTTTCCAATAACGCCGGTGTGATATTGCCGCTCTCGCGGGACAAAAAGAGTTGCCGCTAATGTCAGCCATGCCAGGACATCCGCCGGCGACCACGTTCGGGGCATACCAAGGTTACCGGCGGAATATATATAGCCGGCAAGTATGCTGTGGAACGTAACGGATATCAGGAATATGTAAAACACCCACTTCGGCTTCAAGACCACCAGCGGCACACATATTACTATTGCAATCACACATAGTACTGCAATAAACGTTGCCATCAGGTTACCCCTAAAGTAAAGCTTTGCTATTTTGAAAACATTGTAGGTGTCATTCCGAGCGCAGCCGAAGGCGGAGTCGAGGAATCTGTTTTTAATAGATTTCTCCACTTCGCGATGCTTCGCATCGCTTGGGTCGAAATGACATATAGGCTTTTCAACAAAGCAATAAGGCTTCTGAAAATCAATTTACACACTTGCCTATTAAAGTTGGAAAACAAAGCGTAAACTTAAATATCGGAAATCAGCGGGCGCGATTACAGATTAAAAAATGGGAATTTCAGTATTTTCTTTCGTTCTTCGATTTTTTCACTCTGTTTTATTTTCCCTGGCAGCCTGCTCAATCATCCTTCTAAAATCTTCTTTAACCTGTATGCGCATTTGGAAGCCGACCTCTTGTTCTTTCCGGTTGATGGAGTCCAGGTTATTATTGATTTTATCGAAAAGTTCTATCAGCTTTTCTGTGCTAATCTGCTCGTCAGTAATGCAATAATTTTCGAGCCCGAACTGAGCCATAAAATCCTCGGTCTTTTTATGATATGCAATGGCGAGCAGCGGTGTTGCAGCAACTAATGAGAAGATTTGTGAGTGGGTCTTGTGCCCGACAAAAATTTTGCACTGTGCGACGGCGTTTATATGGTTACTGGTTCCGGGAAAGCCTTCTATGATTTCACAATCTTCTTTTTTATTAACGTTATTTATCACGGTCTTAATACAGGCCCGGTCTGTGCCTTGCAGCTCCATTGGAAAAAAACGCACCTTATATCCGGTCTCTATGGCATGGTCAATCAACGATGCGAAATAACGGGGGTGATTTTTATGTTCTTCGAGCTGGCTGGCGCGTGTATGCACATAGACTGCAACTCCCATTACCGGTGGGCGCTCACTTGGCCTGATTCGTGATTTCACAATATCGCACAGGCCGAATACAGATTCGCATGTTTTCGATACGTGCTTTAGGGAAACCTCCATTTTTCTTATTTGCTCCGCCGAGGCCTCATCACGGATGTATATTTGGCCGGCACCGGAAAGTATTTTTTGCGTCATCAATCTGCTCTTAGGTGACTTAAAGATGAATGGGCCGATAGATTGCGACCAGAGTACCAACGGCTTATCGTAAAGCAAAGCCACCACCATATCGAAGATTTGTGGAGTAACCGCATCGGGCACGAACATAGTCGTTACGTGATGGCCACCGGTACTAAGGACCATATCAGCGTCTTTGACAGCTTCGGCGAATTGCTTGTTGACCAGGAATCGAAGATACCACGGACGTTTGCCTGCAATCAAGGCGTTACGTACTAAGGGAAAGTGAATTCGTCGCTTAAGTATCACCTTCTGCACTCGATGAATTACTTTGCCCCAAAAGCCGACATCTTTTTTGCGGGAAGTATCCCATCCCCACGGGATAACTCGAACAGCCACATCGGGAAAATCCGGTTTGTCTTTCCAGTATTCCGGATTACTTGCAGATACTGTAACCTGGTCAATGCCATTGCGGGCCAGCTCTCTGAGCACGAAAAACAGAACGGCTCTGTCACCTTTGTTGGTAGAGCATTGATTAATAACAAGGACCTTCATATTTGATATTCCTTAGCACCTGTTAATCTTGTTCTGACCGCTAAAAATAAATCAGCCGCCTCTTTCCTCAAGGAGATTAAAGTGAAAGTTACTGTTACAACAACAATGGCCATTATAAGCATAACCAGCCAATGAACGGTTCCCCTGGGCAGAACTCTGCTCAATATCCACAATACTGCAATTGAAACAACACTTGCTGCGAGCGGTTGATACAAACTGTCTTTGAGATACTCGTAAGGACGTATCCCTAATTTGTGCAGGCCGTAAAGGGGCAGCCAAAGTCCCGTCTTTGCCCACAATACGACAACCAGCGCTATCGCCGGTGCCATTGGGACGGCAACGAAACCCCGCAAAAGTATCATCTCCAGTAAAATAGCTATCAATGCAGCCGCAATTGAGGCAATTGTCAGACCTCGCAGATGTCCGATGCCGACCAAGGCCGGCAGCCATAATTCGAAAAGACCACCGGGAAGAACGGATATGATTAGCACTCGCATAACCCAGACTGTTCCTTCCGGAACTGCACCTTTGAGCCAGAAGGCCAGAATCTTTTCCGTGAAAACAAGCAATAAAAGTAGTGAAGCACAGGTCAGAACGGAGCTTATGCGGGTTCCCTTTTTAATTACAGCTTTTATTGCCTCGATTCGGCCTTTTGCCCAGAGGTCGGAGACAGCCGGCAGGAAAACCACCTGCGTAGCCGCAAGGAAACCACGCATGAAGCCTGGAATCCTTGAAGCGATATCGAATACAGCGACGTTTGCTGCGGTACCGGCCCAGCCGACCAGTAATGCCATTGTGCTGTACATAAAGATTGAGCTGCCTGAGCGTGCAAACGAGTGAGACGTATATCGCCACAGCTCCCGCAGTGTTTCTTTATTAATCAGACGAATATTTACACTTAGATTAGCAATCGAACTTCGAGCAACAATAAACATCAATAGTGCAGATATTGCTGCTGAAATCCCGAACGCCAACTGGACGGCGATTATACTTTTCCAAAACACAAGTAATCCAACGGTAAGAACCGCCCGGAGTAGATTAGCCGCAATCACAACTCTGTTATAACGGGTGTAATACTCACAGCCCTGCAATGTTCCGCTGAAACTTGCCTCAAGCATCTTAAAGGCCAATGTAACACCAACGAGTATGCACGTAATCTTAGCATCGTGTGCAAATTCGGGGGTAATCGCAGAAAATATATCTGAAATTACAAAGGACAGCAGTGTTACAGCTACAACAGTCAAAACCGCCAGCGCCATAAGTATAATAAATGATGTCGATACAAAACGATTCAGCTCTTTAATGTCGCTGCGGTAAAAAGCCACAAAGCGGTTTATCGCTAATACAAATGCCCTTTCGAGAATCATAGGATATCGCAGTCCTGTGGCCAGCAGGGCCCAGACGCCATAGCCTGTTGCATCAAGGTCTCGCAATATAATTCGAACCAGCACCAGCCCGACTACCGCGGCCACCGCCATACTGGCCCAGTTCGAGCCTGCATTAATTATTATCCGTTTTCGTAATGACATCTAATTTATTCCGCTTCAAACACAAAGTACCAGCCGCTTGCCAGCCACCATGGTAAAATGTCTGCAAGCCACACGTCTGCTTTACCGAAGAGAGGACCCCGTCTGGTTTCAAAAATCGCTAATACGGAGTCCGACTTGCCGAAATCTTTAAGTCGGAAGGAAAACTCAGAAAGCATCTTAAGAAATTTTTTCCTTGTATAAAATTGACAATGCTCTTGCCCTGCAACATAAGGCTTCTTGGCAAAAATACGACGCAGCCAATTATTTCTGCGAAGAGGAGCAATAATCGATAACCTTCTCTTGATTTGCCATGGCCCATACCCGTTGGGAATAGTTACAATTAGCCAGGAGCCTTGATTAATCCGGGCTCTGATTCTTTGTACAAGCTCCCCGGGCTTAGCAACATGTTCAAGAACTTCGCTCGCAATGACCAAATCACAGCTCTTGCTGTCATCAAAGCTATGGCCGTCCGCTTGCGTAACAATAACATTGTTGAGATTCTCTTTCCGGATACGTTCTGAGATGACGGACACGGCTGATGGGTCAATATCAAATGCAGTTACGTGAGAACCCAGAGAAGCCAATGGAAAAGTAATCCCTCCCGTACCGCATCCGAACTCTAAGATTTCGAGGTCTTTAAAAGGCTTGTTTTTAGACTGAGCGTACTGACATATCGCGGAAAATATGAATTTTAACCTTTTGATATATTGCGGGCTCGTATAACTACTGCTTTTTATGAAAGTTTCCAGTACTGCTTTATCTTGCATTATTAACTTCCGACAGAATCTGAGTAAGTTTTCTCCGGGCTTGATAAACAGCATCACAATCGCGTGAATTCCTTAACACATAATCAACCGTAGTTTTAAGAGATTGTTGAGCTTGTTTTGCTATCTCCGGGTTTTCGGCACTAATCAGGTCTATGGCTTTTTGCACTTCGAAAAGGTATTGATAATCCTCGACTCCCTCTCGCCATGCCTCCCAGCGCCGTGAGGGGGTGATATTCTCTGATAGTCCCGGTATGGGGCCTGCCTTGCTACCATAAACAACACCGGAGAAGCCCTGGGGTCTTAAAGTGTCATCCCAGGGAACGGCACCGGTCTGGAAATTAAGCCCATAGTAATAAATCCAGAAGCCGGCTCCGGTTTGGCCTCGCTTAAAAGCACGCCACGGCAGAAGGCGATAATACGAATAAGGGTCTTTGGCTTTCATCGGCCTTAAACATTCGTACGTCCAGACTTGCTTTCCGAAGTCTTTTATCTGCTCCAGCCATTGGGGATTTCGCTCGCAGTGGCTGTCCTGAAGGCACCATATATCGACAAGCTCTCGAAATCGTACAAATTCTTTAGGACCTTTGCCAAAGGAGTTAGCAAAGATTCTTACTTTCGGGTTCGTGGCTTTGATTAGTTTAGCCAGTTGATAAAAATCATCACACAGACTCTCATCAAACGGATACAGCGCAAACTTATCATAATCAACGTCGGCATCTTTGAGATGTTTTACCAGATTTTTCAGCCATTGTGAAAAAACAACCTTCCATTCCGGAGTCATCCATTCGACCTTTCCAAATCGGCCGTGGTCTTTTTTATTGCTATTGAAGTCCAGACAAAGCAAATATGTCCTGGCGTAATTATGATACTGAAGGGCTTTATCCAAATTTGCAAAATTTGGTTTTCTGACGCCGCCAGGCCGGTCCGATGAAAATCGCAGAAAAGGCAGGTCCTGCGGAGGAACCATATAAACGTTAATATGATGCTCGTTAAGGTCTTCAGCCATTTCGGCTTCAGAGGCAACTTTATAATACGCCCAGTTGCACGTATTAAGGGCAAAATTCTCAGGAAATTTGTACTCTTGAACCTCTACAGTAACAGGAATAGTCTCTATCGGAAGGTTTTTTTCCTCTGCGGTCTTTGCCAAAACCCCGACTTGCCCCTTATAGCTGCCGGCTGTCAAGGTCGGATTAAATATCGTCAGCCATATTTGTGTTAGCTCACCCGGCTGCAAAATAAATGGGCGCTCCGCCTGCAAAACGAGGGCATCAGCTATTGAACCGACCGTATTGCCTTGAACATATATCGCTCTTCTGATAGTGAACGTTCTTTTACTGCCCACCTTTTTGTCGTCAGGACCAAGCAAGGGCGAAATAGAAACGGCCATTGTCATCGCCTCATCAGAACAGTTTACAATATTAAATGCAGCCGACTCGTATTCATTTTGCCACATTTGAATGTTTATGTCCTTGGTGCTTTTGCCAAGGGACATTTCTTTTTCAAATACCATCTCCATCGGATTTGCCGGCAGGCACATGAATGGCTTTCCATACACCGCCTTGTATATTCCGGCCCGTGTTTTTCCTATCTGCCTCTTTATGCCAGGCAGCTCATTGGCTGAATATATACTGTTTGTCGGCACATCTGTTTTCCAGGCCGGGTTTTCAAGCTCGGAAAGGATTTTCTCACTAAGCCGGCCGGGCAGGTATGAACTATTTTCTTTGGCACTTTTGAGTGTGGCGGCAGCGTTTTCGCTCAATTGTAGATAGCCGTCAATTCTCTTGAGCAGTTTCTCAGATGTCTCGAACACTTCGAGGTCGTTCCGAAGTTTGATATTTTTAACAGCCGATAGCGAATCGCCGAGTACCTCTACTTCGTCAAGAAATACATAACGCCATTTTGGTTTTATTGCCAGCTTGACGTATCGTCCCGGGGCGTTTATGTTTCCGATGTTCAGCGTACGGGGGATGCCGCGGAAACCAGAACTTCGAACATTTTCCAAATCTTTACTGCTTACCAGTCCGGCAAATCGAAACTCCCGGCCGTCATCACTCACCAACACAGCGGCATATTCGGGAAACTCTACTTCTGCGAAGCCTCCCCCAACAGTGTAAATCCGGACTTCATAGATAGCGGACTTCTTACCGAGGTCTATCACAATTTCCACAGCCGGCTCGGCTTTCTGCCAGCCTACGGTGCTCTTATCCGTCCAGTGACTGCCGGATGTTCTGCCGTCGGTGAGTTGAATTACGTCGGACTTATCAGTGCACAAATGATAGTTAGGCTTCGGTGAAAATGTATAACTCTTATGTCGCGCCAGGTTAACTCCTGCGTCAGTCAGGCTCGACTGGGACGCGAAACAGAGTAACATAAGGAAAAAGTATTGCCCCAAGATACTATGTTCCTCCTATAGTGTTTATATCTTCTCGTCTTTTGTTATTCAAGATTGCATTCGAGACAGCTCCTGTTGAATATGGCAAGGTCTGTGAAATCGACCTTGCAATCGCCTGGCAACAGTACACCGAGGCTTATTCCTGCCAGGCCCCGATATCTGTATAACCACCATTAGGAGTCGGCTTGCCCGCATTCAAGCAGGGTGACGTTAGCTTGAGTCTGAAGTCCCCATTAGCTATATCAACAAATTGTGGGTCTGCCTCGATACTGTGCGCATCGTTGTTTGGGAAGATTTTTGACCACGATGACCACTTCATCTGGAAATCACTTAAATTGTCCTGACCCGCCTCCCCCAGATTGGAAAAAGCCCGCAATCCTTTCTGATAGCAATTATAATCTATGTAATCTTCACCGCACCGCGGATTGAAATCAAAGGTAATTGTGTAATGGGCCTGGGAACTGTTAAAAATATTGTTCAGGACCGTATTGTGTTCACTGAACCGAACTATATGTACGGGTGTTCCATCAGGGGGTGTTTCAGCGAGGGCAGTTAGTTCAGCAGTAGTCCAGCCATTTACGATTATTGTATTACCATCCACCAACTCAACAACGGCCCAGTGAGTCGGATCACTGCCGCCGGCTAAGGCCAGCATACCGGTCGATACATCACTCTGATTGCCGCCCCAGGCGTTTTCATCAGTATCCGTAACAGTTGTGGTCGTGAATATGGTCTTTACTGTAGAATCGGCAAAATGCATCCGACCAAACATAATAGCCCTGCCATTAGCAAGGCCATCAGCAGACGCTATTGAGTTATGCCGAATGTTGGCATAACCACCGCCCCACATATTTATACCATCAGTGCACCTTATTGTATTATCCGTAATGAAGCTGTATTGAGCATAATTGTTGATACCACCTTGAAAACCTGTAATCTGATTACCGAAACAGGATGCACCACAGACATTTGAGCCGAGATAGATTCCAGTGCCGTAATAACCAACTCTGTCATTAATGATAGTATTGTCGGCAATTACGGGGGCACGAAATACATTTGTCAAGCTTGATTCTACTGTACCAAGACAAATGCCCCTGAATATGCCTTCATCGGTTTTGGTGTAGTGAATAGTATTGCCGGTAATCCGTATTGCGTCTATGTCTGCATCAGGTATCCGGATTGCATATTCGGGCGATAGACATGCTGTTTGGCTGTGAACAAACATGCTATTTTGGATAATAAGCTTACCGATTTTAAAAGCACGTTTTGGGTAAAATCCATTCGTCTTGCTATATATAGTAGTATTTTTGAGGACGAAGCTACTGCATTCATTCCAGAGGTCAAAAAATATACAATCACCGCTGCTGACGTCATTAATTAGAGTGCAATCATCGAAATAAACCAGAGCAAAGTCATTAAAGACCATAGGGTAAAGATTAGAGGTGTTATGATAAATACAGCGGGTAAAACGAATCTCCCTGGTTGATGCTGTCGAAACAGCTTCACTGGCAATTAAGGGTTTGTCCTTCAATGTATCGAATACACAATCAGTGAAAGTTAAATTCAGCTCTTTATCTGGGTGATAATATATGAACTTCCGGCAGTCACTGAATGAAAACGTAATATTTTCAAAAACAACCGTTTTTTTCTTGTCCGGACTATCGTCTGCGTTAATCCGAATACAGACCCAATTACCATCTGTAATCAAGTTAATGTCAGCGCCCCTGTATGGCTTGACAGTATAACTTTTTGCTGTGCCGGTAATATAAATATACCATCCCTGTCCTTGTGAAGTTTCGTCGTACGTTCCCGCCATCAGATAAACTATGTTTCCATCACCCACGTTCGAAATTGCCGTGCTGATTTTCTTGTAGGGATTAGCTGCCGTACCTGTACCGCTGTCGTCAGCGGCATACGGGCTTACATATTTATCAGCCCCAAGAGCACAAGAGGTCCCAAAAAGCACAAATAAAAGTATATGAAGCTTCATAAATTTACCCTCCCCATTTTGTTGGCAGAGTGACTATGCTGTTTTATGTTTTCCACCACAAGGTGTCCTGTGGAGATACCAGTCTATTGTTGCCTTAAGGCCTTCGTCGAAGGGGGTTTTGGCCTCAAAGCCGAAGTATTGTTTAGCTTTTGAAACATCCAGCCGCCTTCTCGGCTGACCGTCCGGCTTGGAGCTGTCCCAGCGAATTTCGCCGGTAAAGCCTGTGAGCTCGACAATCTTCTGGGCAAGCTCTTTTATCGTTATTTCAAATCCGGCACCGATATTGACCGGCTCAGGGCCGTTGTAATGTTCCGTCGCTAAAAGAATCCCCTCAGCAGCATCAGCAACATAAATAAACTCGCGCGAGACGTTCCCTGTCCCCCAGCAGTCGATATGGTCCGCACCGCTGTCGATTGCATCGACGCATTTCTTTATCAACGCGGGAATCACATGACTGCCGGCAGGGTCAAAATTGTCGCCGGGCCCGTAAAGATTTACCGGCAGGAGAAATATCGAATTGAAACCATATTCAGCCCGGTAAGCCTGGGATTGAACGAGCAGCATTTTCTTGGCCAGCCCATAAGGCGCGTTGGTTTCTTCCGGATATCCGTTCCAAAGGTCTTCTTCCTTAAACGGCACCGGAGTGAATTTCGGATATGCACAAACCGTGCCAATCGCAACAAACTTTTCAATGTTTCGTAGTCTGCCCTGCTCGATGAGCTGAACGCCCATCATTAGATTCTTATAGAAGAACTCGCCCTGATGTTCGCGATTGGCCCCAATTCCGCCCACGACCGCAGCCAAGTGAATAACAATATCCGGGTTCATATCTTCATACATCCGGATTATGTCATCTATGTTGACCAGGTCATAGTCTTCTATCTTCGGCACAAGGATATTCTTACAGCCCCGTTTTTGCAATCCTTTGGTTACATAACCGCCTAAGAAACCGGCCCCGCCTGTAACAACAGTTCGTCTATTCTCAAAAAATCCACTCATTGGTTTGTTTTCTGGTGGTCTTCGATAATTTTCTCGTTCTCGGCGATTTTCATATCAGCCTCGGTCATCATCTTTGCAAGCTCTTTAAAGGTTACTTTCGGCTCCCACTTGAGAACCTTTTTTGCCTTGCTCGCATCGCCCTGAAGGTAATCAACTTCACTTGGCCGGAGATATCGTGGGTCGATTTCGACGTACTTTTGCCAATCCAGGTCAAGATAGCCAAAAACCTCGTCCACAAATTCTCTGACCGAATGGCTTTCGCCTGTGGCCACAACATAATCGTCCGGCTTGTCCTGCTGGAGCATAAGCCACATTGCTTCGACATAATCGCCTGCAAAACCCCAGTCTCGTTTTGCGTCCAGATTACCCAAAAAGAGTTTGTCCTGCAGACCAAATTTAATTCTCGTCGCCGCTCGTGTAATTTTTCGCGTAACGAATGTCTCGCCTCGCCTCGGCGATTCGTGGTTAAATAAAATCCCATTGCAAGTAAATAAGCCATAAGCCTCTCGATAGTTCACTGTCTGCCAGAAGCTGTACGCCTTCGCGCAACCATACGGACTTCGCGGATAAAACGGCGTCTTTTCTGTTTGCGGGGTCTCGACGACCTTGCCGTACATCTCGCTGCTGGAGGCCTGATAAAACTTAGCCGCCTTATCGCTGGAACGGATTGCCTCCAATAGCCGAAGTGTTCCAAGAGCATCCGCATCGGCCGTGTATATAGGCATATCAAAACTTACCCGAACATGGCTTTGTGCGCCTAAGTTATAGACCTCGTCCGGCTGAATCTCGTTGATAATTATTGAGAGGTTGCTGCCATCAGTCAAATCCCCATAAACCAACCTGAGTCGTGGATGTTCGTGCGGGTCTTTATATAAATGGTCAATTCTGCCTGTGTGGAACGACGAGCTTCGCCGCATAACACCCCAGATATGGTAATCCTTTTCCAGGAGCAGCTCTGCAAGATATGAGCCGTCCTGCCCTGTAATACCGGTAATCAATGCCTTTTTCATAATATGCTGTGCCTTTTGGATTCCACACACTTACGTGTGTGGTACAGTTCCCCACACGTAAGTGTGGGGTTAGATTTTACGCTTTTCGTTATCAATAATTAGCTGCAACATTTCGGACAGGCTTGTTTTGGGTTCCCAGCCGATAGCTTTTTTGATTCGCTCCAGGCTTGGCACTCGCCGCATCATATCCTCAATAGGTCTTCCGTAAGCAACTTCATAGGGCACAAATTGCTTTTTGCTTTTGCTGCCTGTCATTTTGATAATTTTGTCGGCCAGGTCTTCAATGGCAATTTCTTCACTCGAACCGATATTATATACTTTACCTGCTGCCTGCTCGCGAATCATCAGGCTGATAATCGCTTCTACGAGGTCGGCCACATAACAAAAACATCTCGTTTGCTTGCCCGTCCCATATATCAGGACCGGCTCATTCCTCAAGGCACTTTGAACAAACCGCGGCACGACCATGCCGTACCGGCCTGTTTGCCTCGTCCCGATTGTATTAAAGAACCTGCCGATTACCACGCCTAATCCATATTGTTGGTAAAAAGCCAGACCTAAAAATTCGTCTATCGCCTTACTGCAGGCATACGACCACCTCGATAGACCCGTGCTGCCGAGCACAATATCATCATCTTCACGAAATGGAACCGCCTCACTTTTACCATAGACTTCGCTGCTTGAAGCTATGAGGATTTTTTTGCCGAATTTGTTGGCTATATTCAGCACTATTTCAGTGCCGCCGATATTGGTTTCTATCGTATGCACCGGGTCCTCAGCTATCAGCCTGACACCCACGGCCGCAGCCAGATGAAAGACCGCCTCGCTCTGCTCGACAAGAGGCTCTATCAGTTCAGCCTTACGGATGTCACCTTCAACGAACTCAAAGCCGGGATGCTCTTTGAAACTTTCGATATTTTCCAAACTGCCGGTGCTGAGGTTGTCGATAACGAGCACCTTATTACCATCTTTGAGCAGCCGCTCCGCCAGATGAGAGCCGATAAAACCTGCCCCGCCCGTAATCAATACTGTCATATACGCTCCATGGAAAAACTTTCTATCTGCCTCATACTAAGGCATCAGGTTATCAGTATATCAGGTAGTGGACATCAGGTTATCAGGAAATCAGGAAGCAAGTTATCAGTATATCAGGGTATCAGTCCGCAGGACACCTTACGGTGGAAAAGACAAATTCATCCTGATAACCTGGTACTCTGATAGCCACTATCTGGTAACCTGATGGCCTGATAGCCTGAATAAATGGATATCCGCCAGAGGCGGACTTCTTACAGGCGTATCGTAAATCCGCTGTCTTTTGGCGAAATCAATTTGTTTAGACTCCGTCCCCGTAGGCTGCGCATACAATTAAATACAGCCCATACAGACCCCCGCCAGATACAAACGGTGGCAAGCCCAAGACTACAGACGCCAGACCGAACCCCGCCCCTCAAAGTGAAAAGAGTGGCGGGGTTACAACATAAGTATCGGCAAATAAAGAACATAGCTTTAGGTTATCGGGTTATTATGTTATCAGGTTATCGGGTTATCAGGTTATCGGGTTATCGGGTTATCAGGTTATCAGGTTATCGGGTTATCAGGTTATCGGGTTATCAGATTATCAGATTATCGGGTTATCAGGTTATCGGGTTACCAGGTTATTTAGAATATAAGGTTAGCTTTGTCTTTTCCTGGTATCCTGATTTCCTGATTTACTCTTAGGCGTACCGCTCTGCGTCCTCTGTCTTCTGTTATCTGTCTTCTGTTATCTGTTATCTGTCCAATATGAAGGACCGGATTAGTTTGAACACCGTCACCCAAAATAGCACTAACAGTGCAAGCCAGAGACACAATAGCGGATAAAACAGCCTCCCCGAAGTATGAGTATGGGCGGTTTGCGAACCGCCCATACTCTTTGCCTTAAAGGGAAAGAAATTTACACAATAAGCGGTTTTTACCTCCTGCTCGGTGCGATTGAACTTCAACAGCGTCGGGTCTTCATTTATTACCTTCGTAGAGCTAAAGTCGCGGTTACCGGTTATGTGTCCGATAATATTTTCAAATCGCTTCCGCAAATGAGACTGAGACCAGTCCCAAACGTAACCATCAGCAATCACATTATGGTTGGGATTTTGGATGAACTCAAGATTGTAATTGTATGCTACTGACGCCAGTTGTATAACGCAGCTAATTGATATTAGTAATATGATTAAGATTTTTGCCATAGTTTTCAACGGTCTGCCGAACAAAACCACCGTCGGCAAAACTAAAAACGGCAGTACCGGCACTTGATATCTGACCGACCAGGCGTAATCGCCGGCCCAGGCGGTGAAAAAACTGTGGAATACAAGATTGCTTACAATAGCGGCTGTAACGGCCAGGGCCACTACCTTATGACGCCGGTAAAAACCATAGATACAGAATGGAAAGAGTAAAAGAACCGGATTATAGAGGAATATGCTCTTTCCCGGACTGAACAGCATCGCTGCCAGAGTCGGCAAAGGTGAGCTTTCGAAAAGCCCGTGGCCGCCCAGCGAGGTGTTTGTAGATAGCCCATAGCCGCTTTCAAAAACACTGCCAAACCGGACATAGTTATACCAACCCAGAAGCACAAGGAAACTGCCGGTTCCGCAAACACCCGCTGCCAGCCATTTGCTTACCCTTCCGGTCCGCATAGTTTTTTCTGATGTGAACATTTCACCGCCGAGGGCTATTAGGTATATAGGCAGAACCGAGGACACCGATGACGGCCGGAACAAAAGACAAACGCCCAGCACGACGCAAAATAGCCAAACATAAACGAAA
Source organism: Sedimentisphaerales bacterium (assembly GCA_049287505.1). GTDB lineage: Bacteria > Planctomycetota > Phycisphaerae > Sedimentisphaerales > Anaerobacaceae > NIOZ-UU13. The sequence continues at coordinate 19,022 of JBAQFY010000131.1, forward strand.
CGCCGTTGTTGGTAATACTTAACCATTAACCATAGTGCCAGAACCAGCAGCAGGGTTATCTGTGTCTGTTCCTGTGTATTTACCGAGTAATGAAAGTGCATTGTAGCAAAACCCGGTACGGCCGCAGCGATAAGCGATGTCCTCCGGCTGTAACCAAGTGAAAGTATCAGGCGATAGAAAACCCAGACCGCTGCTGCCCCCATTGCCGGAAAGAGAATTACCGAGGCCAGAAACTGCGCTAACAAATCCGATACTTCGGAGCTGAGCAGTGTAACCTTCTCCAGGATTAAACCAAGCCCGGCGAAAGGCAGCAAACAGAGCGACTGCCCAAGGCCGGAAACTGCATAGCACTTTCCGTCCACACCGATTGCACAATTGCGCGTCTGAAAGTCTTCTTCCAGCGAAAGGCTTCCGCTGCGAAGGATTTGCCTGGAAATCGACCAGCGTATCTCCGTGTCGCCTGGGAGGTTGCCGGGACTTGCCAGACTGTATAAAAAAAATAATGCCGAAAACAGCAATATCCCGCCGGTTGGTTTATGTTCGGTTGTTCGAATCACCTTCTATTCAGAATCAAACGTTGTTGGGAATGAATTAATCCGAAACTCAGTTTCACTTTGTCTCGGAATTACGTTATTCGCTCTTACATGGGCCGTAGTACGAGCTGTATGTCTTGTCGGTTTCCCAAACGGTAACACAATGCAGAGCCGTTTGGCCGAATTTGCCCGCGAGTTTATTCCATGCGAAAACTGCAATATTTTCAACGGTGGGATTGGTTCTGCTGAAATAGTCAACGTCGGCATTTAGATTCTTATGGTCAATGAGCTTTATCAGCTCATTGTCAACTACCCTTTCAAAATCACTGATGCTGAAAAGCACGCTTCTAACAGGCGTATGGAAATCATTTTTACTTGCCCCCGCCGGCAACCCCGCCCCTCGGAAGGGCGGGGCAGGCATTTTTATCGTAACCTCAACGATATAGTTGTGGCCGTGGCCTGTAGGGTTTGCGCATTTTCCGAAAACCTCAAAATTGTGCTCCTCTGAGAAATCATCGTTCCATAGTTTATGCGTTGCCGCAAATTCGAATTTCTCACTAAAATAAACCATTTCCAAATCTTTCGACTCTATATCTACCTTCCTGAAAGGATTCAGCTTCAGACTCAATTTGCTTAGCCGAGCCGGCCCGAATTTATCAGCCAACCTGCTCCAGGCTGATTTTAGGAGTTCAGCAACTGCGAAAAAACCGATATGTCTTGCCCGATGAAAATCCTGTTTTATTCGCTCGGCAAAAACCGGCACCACGAATTCGCGAACGTTCTTGTCAATATCAGCTACATTAACAACAAATCCCGTAGCCGGTTCAACCTCACCAATCACTTCGACAGATAATTCTAAGAATATTGACAATCCTTCACCGGCCGGCATAGACACGAATGAATTGAATCCTTCAATTTCTTCTGACAGGCCCCGCCTCTCCGAGGGGCGGGGCAGGAAAGGATTAATCGAAAACCGTACCTGCCTGGCCAGCTTGTGCATTAACAAAATCCCTTCTGGCCCCCGCTTGTATCTGGCGGGGGTTACTTGTTGCCGTGATGCATCAGGCTCAAGACTTCATTTCGGCTTCTCGGGTCTCTCTTAAATATACCGCGAAGTGCCGATGTTACCATTATCGAGCCGGGCTTCTTTATGCCCCGAATGGTCATACAGCTATGTGAAGCTTCCAGAACAACTGCGACACCCTGCGGCTTTAAGCTGTTCATTATAAAATCAGCTATCTGGTACGTAAGTCTTTCCTGTGTCTGCAGCCGGCGGGCAAAACTGTCCACAATACGCGCTAATTTGCTGACGCCAAGCACTGTTCCCGAAGGCAGGTAAGCAACATTAGCTGAACCGATAAACGGCATTAGATGATGCTCGCAGATACTGTAAAATGGTACGTCACGCAGAAGAACGATTTCATCGTAGTTTTCCTTGAAGATGCTAAGATATTTTTTAGGGTCCTCGTGCATCCCGCCTAAAAGTTCAGAGTACATCCTTGCCACACGTTCCGGTGTCCTTTTTAATCCTTCGCGTTCGGCGTCTTCACCGACTGCTATAAGTATTTCCTTAACTGCTTTTTCGATTCTTTCGGTTTCTATAGTCTTTTGTTTCTTTGCCATTTTTTTGACTTTGCTCGTTTGGGTTAATGTTTTTGGGTCGTTAAGTTAATAAGATAAGTGGTAAGTAACCGCACGCCAAATCCGGTTGAGCCTTCCGCTGAAAATTCGGTGGGCTTGCTGAATATATCCATGCCGGCAATATCCAGATGCGCCCATTTTGCATCACCGACAAATTGCCTCAAAAAGGCTGCTGCGGTGCAGGCTCCGCCCCATTTACTGCCGATGTTCTTCAGGTCGGCTATCTTGCTCTTCATCTCTTTTGCGTACTCATCGCTGCTCGGCATCGGCCAGACCTTTTCACCGCTGTCCTCTGAGGCCCTCTGCAACTGCTTTATCAGTTTCTCGTCGTTGCCCATCAGGCCGGCCATATATTTGCCGAGAGCGACCATACAGGCACCCGTCAATGTCGCTATGTCAATGATAATGTCGCATTTTTCTTTGACGGCATAGCTAAGACCATCGCACAGTATCATCCTGCCTTCGGCGTCGGTATTTTGCACCTCAACGGTTTTGCCGCTGAAGGTTGTAATAATGTCACCGGGTCGATAGCTCGTTCCGCTCGGTAAGTTTTCCGCCGACGGAATTATCCCATAGACATTGAGCGGCAGTTCCATTTCCGCTACAGCCTTCATCGTTGCCAGTACTGCAATGCCGCCGCTTTTGTCTAACTTCATCTGGTCCATATTGGCGGCCGGCTTAATGCTTATTCCGCCGGAGTCGAAAGTTATCGCTTTGCCCACCAGAGCGACCGTCGGCTGACCCCCGCTGCTTCGTTTGCGAAGCAAAACGGCGGGGGTGGTTTTGCCGGTGGGTTTATATTTCAAAATTATAAATCTCGGTTTGTTTTGTGAACCTGAGCCGACTGCGAGCACCCCGCCCATACCCTTTGCAGCCAACTGCTTTTCGTCAAAAACTGTACAGCTTAAATTTTTTGAACCACGAGCCATTTCTTTTGCGGCGGCCGCCAGCGTAGCTGGATTGATTACATTGGCCGGCCGATTTGATAATGTCCGGGCATAGCTTTGTGCTTTGCCGATAGCAATCCCGCTCAAAAGACCTTTGTTTAATTTTTTCATTTTCGCCGAGTCTGAATCGATCAGCTCAACTTTAAGCGAATCCGCCCGTCCGTTTTCGCTTTCAGTAACGAACTCATCATAGCAATAGCTTCCGAAATATGCCCCTTCCGCTACGGCCCTGCCCATTGCGGACAAATCGAATCGTCCGCCAAATGCTTTGTGCAGCGCCAGGCTGATAGTTTCTATGTTCATTTCCACCGATTTTTTTGCCGCGTTGGATGCCGCTTTGCGAACGGTATCCAGCGTTGCTTTTTTCTTTTCACCTAAGCCGACCAGCAAAACTCTTTGGGCTCCAATGCTCTCGTTGCCATAAACGATTGCGCTGGTTCCCTCTTTTGCCTTGAAATCGCCTGATTTAATCAGCCGCTCGATTGCACCATCGAGCTTATCGTTGAGCTGTGCATTTAATTTATCCAGCCCTTTAGCATCTGAAAACAGCCCCACTGCAAGCAAATCAGTCCGGCATTTTGCCGGATCCACCGTCCGCGTTTTTAGTTCGACATCAATAATCTCTTTCATCTTGTCTGACCTTCATTTTCCTTTTTACTTTAGCTTGTTTTTGGCCCGATGGCGCAGATAGTTTTCGACAAATCCGTCGAGCTCTCCATCTAACACCGCATCCACGTTACCGGTCTGGAAGCTGGTTCGATGGTCCTTGACCATTTGATAAGGCTGCAGAACGTAGCTTCGTATCTGATTGCCCCAGGCGATTTCGCCTTTGTCGCTGTAGAGTTTTGCAAGCTCGGCATCGCGTTTTTGCCGCTCGAGCATATACAATTTAGCCTTGAGCACTTTCATCGCCTGTGCCCTGTTCTTATGCTGGCTTCTTTCGTTCTGGCACTGCACTACGACACCGGTCGGCTCGTGTGTAATCCGTACGGCTGAGCTGGTCTTATTCACATGCTGCCCCCCGGCCCCGCTGGCCCGATAAAAATCAATCCGCAGGTCATCCTCATTTATTTCAACATCGATATCATCTTCAAACTCCGGGATGCAATCTACAGCCGCAAAGCTCGTGTGCCGCCGTTTGTTTGCGTCAAATGGGCTGATTCTAACGAGCCGATGCACGCCGGTCTCGCAAGAGAGCTTGCCGAACGCAAAGGGCCCGCTGACCCGCAGCGTTATCGACCGAATTCCCGCCTCTTCTCCCGGAGTGATATCAAGCTCCTGGAATTTATATTTGTTTGCATCAAAGTACCGCGTGTACATCCTCAGCAGCATATTCGCCCAATCGCAGCTCTCTGTTCCTCCTGCGCCGGCGTGAATACTAAAGAAGCAGCTCTTCATATCCTCTGGTCTGGATAACAGCCCGGCTAATTCAATCTGTTCGCACCTTTTGACAAGTGAACCCACGTCATCGGCCAACTGTGCCAGCTCGTCCTGGTCCGATTCAGCCGTTGCTAATTCAAACAGCTCTTTAAGGTCTTTAACCTCGCGCTGGATTTCTTCAACCGGCTCAATGACGGATTTAAGAGCGCTCAATTGAGATACTACAGACTGGGCTGAATCAGGATTGTCCCAGAATCCCTCTTTGGACATCCGGTCTTCCAGCTTTTGCAGTTGAGCTTTCTTGTTGGACAAGTCAAAGCCAGTCCCGGATTTTCTCAACCCGGGCCGTTAGCTCTGATATCGCTGATTTTAATTCTGTTGCTTCCATATAACTGACTAATAACCTCTGACTAACTATTGCCTGCTAACTGCTTACAGCTTGTTTTTATACCATATCGAAATGAGTTATGCAACACCCTCTATAACAATTACGAAGGGGCGAAGGGGCAAGAGCGTGTGAAATAAGATTTGACAAGCGATAAAGGCACGTGTTATGTTACAGAACAATAAAGAGGTGCTTTGTTGCTCTGTGAGGCAGCAAAGCCCCTAATGAGTTCAAAACTGCTATTATAAAGTTTTTAGACAATCGTTTCCCTGTCATTCCCGC
>JBAQFY010000132.1:0-2827 GCA_049287505.1 Sedimentisphaerales bacterium
CCACTCAGGCTCATCCGGCGTGTACATATCGTCATACTGAGGGGGTGGGTCATAGCTGGTGTCTAAGCCGGCCCCGGCGTGGATGCAATCAAAAAACACTGGCACGCTTGATGCACCACTGGCAGACCAGTCCCTCCAGGCCCTGGTGCCGATAGTCGAATTGGAGGGGAGGGGGCGGATAAATAAATACCAAAGCCAGGCGTTCGCGCCATAGCTGCCTGCAAAGTCTCCCCAGGAAGGGTGTCCGTTAATGACCCAGGCAGAAAACTTGCCGCCAGGCCGCTCTACAGAAGAATCATAAGGGGGAATGGAGCGTCCGAGCTTCGTGGCCATAGGGCACAGGAATATATCATTACAGTCGCCGTAGTAAGTTCCCCATTTGGGGGTTTCTCCCTGCATCCAGGGCCACCACCAGCCTCCCCATGGCGGAGCAGATGGGTTCTGGCTCTCGGTATCAACAGAATACGTTGCAAATGTAAGGCCCCATTGGTGCAGGTTCGACTGACATTTAGTCGCTTTAGCCTGTCTCTTAACGCGCTGGAGCGTGGGCAGCAATATCGCCATCAATAACACAATAATGGAAATCACCACCAGCAACTCTATCAGAGTAAACCCCGTTATAACCAAAGGGCATCTCTTCGGGAGAAATATCTCACGAAATCCTTGCACTTTCTGAATTTGACTGATTTCTAACGGGGTAAAAGCGTTTCGTTTTCGCATAATGAGGTGCCTTTCTTGTGCGATCGTCTTTAATAGTCTTTAAATCCTCTCATCCATTCGGGCCAGTCCTCGGGCTGGACGCCGCCGGCTTTTGTCCAGAGGCCCGCTGTGTTCCATTCGCGATGCCATTTCAAGGTCCACAACTCCTTGAGTCCAAGCTTTCTAACTGACCAGTCCATAAGAAGGCCGTTGATCCCCCCGTTATGCCGGTTGATGCACACGTAATCCATGCTGCCAAAAAATCCACTGGATCTCGCGCCTTCATGTTCTGGCGGCGGTTCCGCTGGCCCAAGCGGCCACGTGCCTGCCCACCTTCCACCCGTAAGCACCGGTACATGAGCTGCACCTTTAACGAACGGGGTCTTCCACATTTCACGAATGTATAAAGCTGACACGTCTTGTGCATCCCCGATCCAAGCATTCAGACCGTAGCTGCCGTAGAGAGTTGCTCCATTGGGGCTTACTGGGATCGTCTGTGCCCAAGCTGAAGATTTGTCACCTGCCGCCCAGACCTCGTCGTTCGGCGTCGTCGCGGCCGGGCACAAAAGCACATCATTAGTATCTCCGCAGTAGGTCCGCATCGTGCAGGGCCAGTAGCAGTACGACCGCGGGAAGTAATCCGCAAACGAGAAAGGAGTCCAAGGAAAAAAACGGCCGTCATAATCACCCGTATACATAGAAAATGCGAGGCCCCATTTGTGCAGGTTCGCCTGACATTTAACCGCTTTGGCCTGTTTTTTGACCTGCTGTAATGTAGGCAGTAATATCGCCATCAACAACACAATGATGGAGATGACCACCAGAAGCTCTATTAACGTAAACCCATTTCTTTTGCGCATGACGCTTGTCCTTCTCTATTGAAGAAGGTTCTTCCAAACCGACAATTTTCGACAGAGATGATGGGGCTCGTTGGTATGCTTATCTACCATAATTATAACACAAACAGTCGTGGTAATGCAAGCCATTGGCGAGAAATTTCCGTATCTGGAACTAATCGAAAAAACAGAACTGGCTTGTAAAATGCCTGTTTTCAGGGTTATAAGCACCTTCAATACAAAATTTGCTTACACAGATTACACAGATTAAAAAAATCTGTGAAATCTGTGGTTGAGAAAGCCGAAAATCAGCTCAAAATTCGCCAAATGTTTTGGTTGACAAACTGTGCCGAATTGTGGATAATTATATGTAGAGCTTTAGAGCGAGTCCGGCAGAATTGCCGGAGGGAGGAATACAGATGCGGTTAGTCGTAAAACGAAATGGCCAAACCGTCAACGAATTTCGATTCGACAGGGGCCCTGTGTATATCGGCAGACATGCGCACAGTCAGGTATTTCTGCCTGACAGAGCGGTATCGAGACAACATGCTGCGATATTCACGACGCAGGAAGGAAAATGGGTGCTCGAGGACCTGGATTCGGCCAACAAAACGTATCTAAACGATAAGGCAATCCACAAGGCCGAAATTAAAACCGGCGACCGCATCTATATAGGGGATTTTACCATCGAAATCGATCTCGAAGCTGATGCTGCTGCCGACAAAGCCATTCGTCTGGACGATACACTCGTAACAACTTCATATAAGGCAAGCCCCCGATTGCAACTGTCGGGGGCAAGACCTGCACCAACAGAATCAGCCCGTGAAATCATAGTAAGAAAACCGGATGCCGAACGCGCTCCCGATATCAAGCTGCCGGCCAAGAGGGTAAAAGATTTTATGGAGGCCACAGAGGAAATCTGCAAAGCCAACGGTCTCGATGTGCTGGTAAAGACTTTATTGAGTCTCGTATTAAAACAGTTCGATGGATATCATAGCTGGTGTGCCTTGAGAAACCAGCCTGCCGGCCCAATGACCTGCCACGCAGGTAGAAGCCAGGAGGGCCGGGGAGTGAATTTAAATGATTTGAAGCTCAGTGAAAAAATCACCGAGGCTATTGAGACGGGACAGTTTTTACTTGTGCCGCGAGTCCCGCCCCTCGGAGGGGCGGGGCGAGTCTCAGCACCGGCAGAAGAGAATAGAATACGTTCCGCCCTGATTGGGCCTGTTGTTGACCCTTCAGGCTGTTTCGGTGTGTTATACGTAGATAACTCTATGGACCATGAATACTAC
>JBAQFY010000133.1:0-1849 GCA_049287505.1 Sedimentisphaerales bacterium
TGACACTTTAGCTAGCTAAATTAATCTTGTCAAGAGCAGCCGGTTGCACAAATCACTCAAGCTGAAGGGTAGCTCTCATACAGGCACGGTTCCTGAGGTTCCGCTTTTTCAATACTAGCATTATCCTTAAATTTCCGAAGCCGTTCTACCTCGTGTAATTACTTTAAATCTAGTTAGGTTTTCAGGTTTACGAAAACTCTTTTCGTTGTATAATTATCTTTTTTGGGAAATTTCTATTCTTTTCTTCATAGACTTGATGGCCTAAGACTATCGTAAGGGAATTTCCTTGCCTTTCTTCACCTGATGACTTCTAAATGAGACGAGATTGCACAAACGCCAGTTATGTTTAGTCTCATAACCACAAATGGCTGCATAAAAAATAGAAATGGTTAATCTTGGATTGTATCGGTACGCGTTTAATTAATGTTATACGCAAGTAACTGGTGAAACTGGTGAATAGAATTTTCCGGCGTTTTTCTCCTACGCTCGACATATTCAATTGACTATATCCATAGTCCGATCACGGTGTTGGGAACCATAACAGCAAATCCAGCACTTCAAGCATTTTCTTAATCCCGACGTAACTATCAAAATCTCACCATGGCTGGTATTGCAACAAAGCATGCCGTACCCAATGGCCGAGAGTGCTGGCTCCGCAGAATATTTATCATCAACGCTTCAAGGGAGATTGAATCCGGCGGACGACCTTTGAATTTTGAAGATGAACTGCGTCGTGTATATTCGAAGATAAAAAGGTCCGCTGAATTTCACAGCTGAAGGCTGGGCGGGGGACAATAACATAAAAAGGAACTTTTTTAGCCGCTAGGAGTACCCGGCTATAAGCTCAATCATCCTGTTGAAAAACTTCCCAGCCGGCAGTCCTCTGTCTTCCAGATTACTTACCGCTGAATCCAGATTTGGCTGAATCAACCGGCGCCATCGTTTCAGTTCCTCTGGAGAAACTGTAATTAGTTCACCGTTCCGTCTTATATATTCCAGCGCTTCACGTAAATGGGCATCGGCGTCCAGGCCGCTCTGGACGGCAAACCAGCAATCAGAACCGGCAGGGCCGATTTCATCGATAATTTTACGGATGTCGGGCGGCAGTTTATTCCAGGTATCCCATTTCATATAGGTGCGCATCGGGTGCATGGTTATCGACCGGTCTCCAGCTACGGTACAGTATGGCGCCACTCCTTCCGCCAGTTTGAACATATTCGCCGGGAGTATGCCTAGCACGGTCGCATCCAGTTTTCCCGTTTCCAGGAGGTGGCTGATTTCAAGATAGCCAACGTGCAAAGGCCTGGCCCCGAGGGCCTCGATAACCCCGTCTATCAGTGGTAAAGACCTTGTCCTGGCGTCTTTGAAGTCTTCTAAAGTATTTATCGGACCCCAGGCCTGGCTTGAGAAGATGGCCATTAATGCGCCGATTCCCAGCCCGACTACCTTAACGTCGCTCAATTCATCCCGCAGCTCGGAAAACTCCGCATAGAGCTGAGCGACGACCCTGCTGCCGACGGTTGAACTGGGGAAGATGAATGGAATCTGAACGAGGTTGAGTAACGGGTAACGGCTACCCATCGCCGGGACATCACGGACTAAATCAGCCGCTTTAATCGCCGCCGGGTCCTCGCCGCTGCTTTTCGTGAACCGGACTCTGCCGCTGGTGCGTGTCTCCACCTCGTTCATCCACATATCCATAATCTCTACACCGTGGTCATGAATATTATGAAATACAAGTTCTATCGGTTTCTCCTGAGATTCCTTCTTGTCATCAGAATTCATAAAATGGTGCTCCTGATGTTACTAATAAATTCGTATCTTACCTGTATTATACACTCTCTTCATT
>JBAQFY010000134.1:0-5994 GCA_049287505.1 Sedimentisphaerales bacterium
CCGATCGTTTTTTCGAGAAGAGCCAGTAATACAATCGACGCAGCCATCGCTCTCAGCTCGACTGCCAATCTGGGCACTGCTACACCGGCTGGCGGTTATGGGATACCAAGCTCAGAAACCGCGACAGCTTCTGTAGGCCTGACAGTCCAGAAATACGGTCGGACGACTTCGCTTACAAAGGGAAATATTACCGGTACCAACGTAATAGTCAAAGTAGGTTACAGTTCAGGTACGGCACGTTTTGTCAATCAGATTATTGTCGAGTCAAATACTGAGTTTATTGGGGCAGGCGACTCAGGGTCACTGCTGGTTACGATGGACAAAAATCCCGTCGGATTGCTTTTTGCCGGCACCTCAGATGGGAAATTAGCCGTTGCCAATCCGATTGGCGCTGTGCTTATTGCCTTCGGCGTTACAATTGATGACACACCATAGGTAAAAAATCTATAATGGGATGTAGCACGTGTCCGACATAAATGCCGGCAGAGGTAGCTGGTGTTATTATGTCGCAGAGACACGGAACGTTATATTAGTATTCTTTTAGGCATAGTGCTTTGTCAAGCATGCTTTGAGGGTTGTCATTCCGCACTTGATGCGGAATCCAGTACCATCAGTAAGTCTGGATTCCCGCTTTCGCGGGAATGACAAACCATCATTTGAGCCTTGAAAGAGCACTGGAGAATAGAAACCTGACAAAGACTAAGCAGATTTTAATTGTTCTGCTGAACATTGGTGTGATAACCGCAGCCGGTATTCTTGCCGGCTGTTCTTGTACCGGTCCGAGTAACCTTGAGAAAGGACAGCCTATGGAAAGGCGAACTATCGAGAAGGTGCAGGAAGAGCACACGGGCAAGTGGATGGCCATTCCCGGGGTCGAAGGCACTGCGATTGGGCTTTTCAAAGGCAAGCCTTGTATCAGGATTTTCACATCCTCAAGCTCCAGGGAAGTACGAGCCAAGATACCATCGACGGTCGAAGGCTATCCTATAATTATCGAAGAAACGGGAGCATTTCGTGCGCTGGACCAGGAATAGTCCAAGCAAAAAAAAACTCCACACATTCATAGGCATCACCATTTCCATATCTGAATAATTTGTGATTTTTACTGAAAAGTAAGGTACAATTTACAGGTGATTTATGTCGATAGCCATATTTCTGTGCAAGAAAGAAAAGCGATATGACAGAAAATCGGTGGCCGAGGTTGAGGCCTGCGGACAATAAAGATTGCGAAAAAGTAACGGACTTAGTCTATAGCGTTCTAAAAGAATATAACCTCAAGCCGGACCCGGCGGCCACGGACGCCGACATCAAAGATATTGAGTATTCCTATTTCGAACGAGGCGGGACGTTTTATGTGCTTGAAGAAAAGGACGGGTCAATAATTGGAGCTTACGGGCTTTATCCGGTCGATAGGCAAACGTGCGAGCTTCGTAAAATGTATTTACACAGCTCGTATAGAGGCAAAGGATTAGGCAAATTATTGCTGGAAGATGCTTTGTCAAAAGCAAGGCAAATCGGATTTAAGAAAATGACTTTGGAAACTGCTTCGGTTTTAAAAGAAGCGATTAGTTTGTATCAGAGCTACGGATTCGTCGAATACGAGCCGGAGCACCTATCAAGCAGATGCGACCAGGCGTTTATACTTGAATTAGAATAGGCGCAACAAAAACAGCAGCAGTTATTGTTCTGCGTTTTCGGCGTCAAATCGAAAATCAACTGCACTCTTTGTACCAAATCAGCCGATGATAATAAAATGTCCTATATCGAAGCGATTTTAGCATTGTTTGCGATTGTTGACCCGATAGGCAATATCCCTATATTGCTCCATGTTGCAGAGCATACTCCCAATGGTCAAGGTCAAAAGGCCTTTAATACGGCTGTGGCCGTTGGCGTGCTTATTCTGTTAGGCTTTTCATTCGCCGGCAATGCGGTGTTGAACCGTGTCTTTCATATTCAATTAGCTGATTTGCAGCTTGCCGGGGGGATACTGCTGCTGATTATCGCCATCGACCATCTGATATTCGGCTCGCTGCGGCGGTCGGTAATGGTTACAGGGACTTTCAGCCCTTATGAGATTGGCTGTGTGCCTTTGGCCTGTCCGCTGCTTGCCGGGCCCGGTGCTATGGTAACCAGCTTAACGACACTCGAAAGTTCCGGGCCTGTACAGGCAGTAGCTGCAATCGCTGTGGTCTTCGGCATACTGTGGCTCATAATGCGGTTCATCGAGCCTATCCACAAGTTTCTCGGCAAAATGGTCTGCACGGTATTTTCAAAAGTGATGTGTCTGTTCATCGCTTCTATCGGCGTGCATATGATAATGTCGGGCCTGCAATACTATTTCACCAGCCCAAAATGACAGTTTGCGATAAGCGGAGTGTGTCTTTTAAAAATCTTGCCGGGAACAGCCAATTTTGCCGATGGCATACAATGAAGGACTATATTCGAATGTCTCGGCTTTTTTATTGGAAGACCTATCAATGAGTCAAAGCCACAACGGGAAAATGGAACAGTCCTGCGGCTATGCCCAAACGCCGTTAGAGGCTGCGCCTTTCGGCTCTCTAACGGGGCGAACCGAAACAAAACAAGGCAGACTGCGAATGTTAGTTTTAAAAGACGGCAATTTACATCTGCCCAGTTCGGGCGGCGAGCTGCCGCAATCGCTAATCAAGGCCAACCGGGCCTTGGCAAGCGGGAAGGTCAGAGAAGCAGTTAGGCTTCTAAATGATAAGGTCGAACGAGCCGTCTGTGAGATAATCGAGCAGGACCCATCGCGAACAGATATTATGTTGGTGCTCGGGATGGTGTTCAAGCAAACCAGACAGATAAACAAGGCCGAAAAGTGGTTCGAGAAGATATTAGAACAAGAACCACATGCTTTAGTCTATAACGAGCTGGGATATATAAGCCAGTGCATGGGACGTTTGTCGGAGGCAATACGATATCAAAAAAAAGCTGTCGAGGCAGAGCCGAATAATGCCGAGCTCTTAGCTAATCTGGCCAGAATGCTGATAGAAACGGGCAAAACTCAAGAGGGTATCGAGCTATTTCGAGAGGCGGTGGAAGCCGAACCGGCCAATGCAGCGATGCACTCCAGCTTCCTGTTCCACCTGCATTATCTGCCGAACCCGGACCCTCAAATGCTTTTTGAGGAGCACAAGCGATGGGGCCGGATTCATGCCCCGGCTTCTCTGGCCAAAAGAACTCATAAAAACGTTCCCGACCCTGGCCGCCGACTTCGGATTGGTTACATCTCGCCCGATTTTGGCAGTCACGCGGTAATGTATTTCTTTGAGTCACTTTTGGATGGACACAACAAAAAGGCGGTAGAAATATACGGATATGCTAATGTCCGAGCTATAAGTGAAACCACCGAACGTATTGCGCAGAAGTTCGACCACTACCGAAATATTTTCGGAGTCGGCGATAAAGAGGTCGTTGCTTTGATAGAAGAAGACCAGATAGATGTTCTTGTTGACCTGGCAGGGCATTCGACAGATAATCGCATTATCGTTATGGCATACAAGCCTGCTCCCATCCAGGTTACCTACCTTGGTTACTTCGACACAACGGCAGTGCAGGCTATAGATTACATCCTGACTGACAGCATTGCCGAGCCGCCGGGGTCGCAAAAATTCTACACCGAAGAATTGGCTTTGCTGCCGGATGGATTTATTTGTTATAACCCTGCCGACTATGCCCCGCCGATAACATCGCTTCCTGCTAACAGAAACGGCCATATAACTTTTGGGGTGCTTTGCAATAATAGGAAAATAAACCCGAATATTATGGAGCTTTGGGCAGAAATCATCAAGGCAAACAAAGAGTCTCGACTGCTGTTGATGTTTAGGACCGGCAATGACCCGGATATGAGAAATTATTACTTGAGTGAGCTTGAGCGATTTGGGATACCCGACCAGAGAGTGGCTATTTGCGGCGGGACACATCACGCTGAGTATCTGAAATACTATTCGGAAGTGGACATCGTATTGGACAGCTTTCCGTTTAATGGTGCGACAACCACGTGTGAGGCCCTGTGGATGGGTGTCCCGGTCGTCACGCTGGCAGGTGAATTGCATATTTCCAGGGTTGGACTGAGCATACTTACTCGAATAGGTCTGGAGTTCTTTGCGGCGTCAACATCAAAAGAGTATGTTGCCAAGGCCACCGCACTTGCTAATAATCGCCGGGCACTTGAAAATCTCCGCGCCTCGATGCGAGAACGAATGAACAGCAGTATATTACGCGACGCGAAAAAATTCGCCAGCAGTGTGGAAGCAGCTTATCGAAAAATGTGGCATCGATGGTGCCGGAACAGCAAGCCATCCTTAAATGAGACTGTAAAGTTGAATCTGAATATTTCTTAGCCGTCTGATTTGCAGCTTTTGATTTGAGGTTGGTAATTCAAAATTCGAATTGGTCTTTAAAGACGGTCTTGAAATCATAGACATCATTGAAATCATCGATTGAATCTGTTGGTTGAGCGCTCATCCATTCTTGTTTTATCATCAGATAAACGATTTCGCCGAAATCACGAGTTGTTTTAATGCCCCAGCCATTCAAAACCGCCATTGCCATTCTGCCCCACTTTTCGAGAGCTAATTTCCTTAGTCCCTCGCAGAGGGCCTGGCCGGTAACATGTTTGAGTTCGACAGTAACTTTTTTTGCCGCGTAGCCGAGTCCCTCATAAACGAATCTGATGCCCGGCGGGCTGAATCGGCCATCTTCTCCGGCAATTTGTTCGAGATTTTTTTTCATTTTCAAAACGCGCCCGGTCTGGATTTTATAAAGGTTCATATTTACATTTGTATTATAACACTTTCTTAATTAAGGGTCAATCCTCCTTCTGTCATGTAATCGTCCCAAGGATTGTGGGGAAATTTTCTGGAGGGAGTCGGGCCTGTTCACTGTCTCTCAGATGACCATCCTTAAATCACATATCCCATTCTCACCCCGCAAGTACTGCGACAGATACGGATGAGCCAAGGCCTTGTCCCAGCTCTTAAAACCACGCATCGTCTTGGCCCGAATCTTGTACGTCAAGCCAATGACCCGTTCTGTGGCATTATTCGTCGGCTCGCCTGGTCCACGCCCCACATGCTCCCAGGTCCGTTCTATGTGCTGGGGCAACTGATTGGCCTTCCAGTGAGTACCCCGGCGACAGTTAATAAAACGCCGAACCATACGCTCAATCTCCTCCGGCAGCCGAGGGGATGACCGTTTTTCATGCAACAATCGCTGCAGGTCCAACATCATCTGCGACTCATACAGCAGCCCCTCAGCTCGGAACTGCCGGGACAAATCCCAAGCACGCTTGCACTTGGTCTTAAGCCAGTGGGCCAAGCAAATCGTACGCCGAGCTTCCGGGGCCGCTTGGTCATAGACGCTCAATTCGTCAGCACGCAGATGCTCAACGCCAAAAAGCTGCATCAACCGCTGCACGTGCTGAGGCACCCTTCGGCTGTCGGTCTCATTGGCTCGGACCACAAACAATAGTCTGCCACTGCCTATATCCACGAAAAACAGCATGCCGGCACGGCGCTGACCGGCCATTCTGGCACCGGTTCCGTCCACTCCCAGAATCTCAAGACCCACGTCGTCAAGGGATTCGGTATGCAGCGCATTGGCCTTCTGGCCTAATCGAGCCACATCGCGTTCTACTGTGCTTTTGGAGCCTTGGCAGCCCAGCATCGCCAGAAACTGCTCTACGCCGCGATAGCTCAGCCCCAACACATACAGCACCACACCTATACAGATGAGCCGGTCGGTTCTTTGGCGACCGTCAGCGACGCCCTCAACTCGTATCGTCCAGGTTGTCTTACAGAAAGGGCACTTCATACGGCGTTGGTCAATTGTACATACTTTCGGATCACTGATGGGCCGGTGAACAATGTTAGAGTGAATACGGCCGTTGGGGCAATGGCAGTGCGGACATCTTCTCTCAAGTTTTAGCTCACAGCCGACCGATGGAACATTATAGCGAATCATTTTTGGCCT
>JBAQFY010000135.1:0-1739 GCA_049287505.1 Sedimentisphaerales bacterium
ACGACAAGCACTTCATCCTGACCGCCGACATCGACCTGGACCCCAACCTGCCGGGAGGAAAGGTCTTCGACAAGGCAGTCATTGGCTCTTTCACCGGTGTATTTGACGGCAACGGTCACACTATTTCGCATTTGACGATTAAAGGCGAGAGCGACCTTGGTCTGTTCAGGCAATTATACAACGGAGCGATGGTTTCTAACCTAGTAGTCTGTAACGGATAAAATACAGGTTTTAAGGTTTCTTTGCCGATGAAATAGAAAAAAACATTGGTAAGGAGACTGAAAAATGCAAAAGAAATATGTGGTTGAATTGACAAGTGAAGAACGAAAACAGTTAACTATGCTGATCAAAAAAGGCAAGACAGCGGGTTATAAAATTCGACATGCCCAAATGCTTTTGAAAATTGATCAGGGCAAACAAGGTCCGGGCTGGCCGGATGGAAATGCGGCAGAAGCATTCGGAGCCCATATTACCACGGTTGAACGACTGCGAAGGCGATTTGTAGAAGAAGGCTTGGAAGCGGCATTAGAACGCCATAATCGCCAGAACTATACGCGCAAATTAGATGGCAATGCTGAAGCTCATCTTATTGCAATAGCCTGCAGTGAACCTCCGGAAGGTCGTAATGAGTGGACACTTCGACTTTTGGCTGACAAACTTGTAGAATTGAAAGTAGTAGATTCCGTATCTCATATGACAGTCAGTCGTACGCTTAAAAAAACGAACTTAAGCCGTGGTTAAGTGAGCAATGGTGCATCCCTCCAAAGGGAGATTGTGAATTCGTAGCTCATATGGAAGATACTTTAGAAGTGTACCATAGGCCGTATGACCGGAAATTCCCGCTTGTTTGTCTTGATGAAACGAATCGGCAGTTGATAGCGGAAATCCGCAAGGCAATCCCTGCAAAACCTGGTCATAATAAACACATTGATTATGAATATCGCCGTAACGGCGTGGTTAATTTATTTATAATGTTTGAGCCGTTGAGAGCTTGCCGACACGTGAAAGTAATGGATCAACGGACGCGAAAAGACTTTGCAGAGTGCATTCGAGAGCTGGTAGATGTTCATTATGCCGACGCTGAGAAAATTGTCCTGGTTTTGGACAATTTGAACACTCATTCCGAGGGTTCGCTTTATGAGGCCTTTGAGCCTGCCGAAGCTCGTCGGCTTGCTGGAAAACTAGAAATACATCACACTCCGAAACATGGCAGCTGGCTTAATATGGCTGAGATTGAAATAGGTGTTTTAAGTCGTCAGTGTTTGTCTAAATATATTGAGAGCAAGGAACGTATGATATCTGAAGTTGCGGCCTGGGAGCAACAACGCAATGACGCTGATGCCACTGTTGATTGGCAGTTTACTACTGCTGATGCCCGCGTAAAATTGAAACATTTATACCCAGTAATTTAAGCGTTACAGACTACTAGGTCGATGTCGGCGGTCAGGATGAAGTGCTTGTCGTAATCTTCAGGACTCTCGCCCAGCAGCATCAGGTCCTCAGCCTTAGTGATCTGGTACGGGTCGTTAGGATATCCCGTGCCTCCGCTGTATTTGGCGTAGGCAGGTAAGCTTAGAGAGAAGATTGTGATTGTTAAAAGGATTGTCCCCCAAACTCGTGAAATTCTTATCGAAGTCATGTGATGACCTCCTCCGGACTATCCCTGGCCGACAGAAAAAACGCCTGATATTGAAGTTTCTTTCAAGAACAAAACGAATTGACATGACAGGGATGAATAC
>JBAQFY010000136.1:0-7004 GCA_049287505.1 Sedimentisphaerales bacterium
ATGGAAAAGAAAAGAAACGGCAGCCAGACCAGACACGCCACCGAATATCGCAGGAGGTTTTGCGTCCACGAATCCAGATACCCCGTCAGGTATTTTATAAATATCGGCCCCAATGCCCAGAAGCTCAGCGCACCAATACACGCAGCTGTCGCCGAGACATCAACTTTCCGAATATTACTATCCTCTTCCATTAAAACTCTTACGAAACTTCCCTACTTAATGTTTAGCCCCCAATTTTACTGGGGGTTTTCTTTATACGCAATACGAAAGGGTCATTGCAAGGCCTGCAAAGCAGGATATGGTAATCTCCGCTCTATGCTTGGTGAAGAATGAAATCAACATCGAGAACCGTAATCTCTTCGTCAGAATCTAAGTCGCCCCTGCTTAATGTTTCGGCACACTCATGACAATTAATAATTGTCTTTAAGTACTTCTTTTCCAATAAAGGCGGGACCAAGTCGTAGAACTTCTTCTCGCTCGGATATTTTTCTCTATAGAACTCATACAGACCTTTCGTACCCTTTGAAGAATTGCATACATTGCATGCCCATATTTGATTATGTATTCCCTGTATCACATCGCATGTCCTGCACTCCGGCCGAATCGCTAAAGACTTTGGGACAATATGTTCTCTGTGCAGACCATTTTCGCTTCCGCAATATACACATCTCTTCTCCGACTCGACAAATTGCCAATCTTCTCGCGTTATCTCCGACCACGACTTGATGTATATTATGTTGTCTTCATCAAAAAATGTTTGCCTTTTTACTGTAATGGTATAAGATTAAGATGTATGATCTGTGTCGCCTCTACAGGCGAGGCGATGAATAGGTCGTTTTTAGAACCTAAAATTTGGATGTGCAAGTAATTAGAACCCATGATGCAGAGACTTATTCTTACTCCCGCGAATATACGGAACAACTATCTTAGAGTTCGGCAGTTTAATGGATTGATACCCCAGAATAAGAAAGCTACTGTCTCATATATTGTCCTTGAACTGGATGGCGTAGGTTCAGTCCGAACTACCGTGGACCAGAAAAAAGGAATACTCACCGAACGGCAGGCTATTAAAGAGTTTTTTCATAAACACCACCTTAATCCGGGGGATAATATCGGAATAGAAAAGATAAGTGAGGAACATTTTCGAATAAAAGCTGGTGTCGACGAAACCACAAATACTGCTGACTCGAACATCACAATATCTCCTACCAACTTAGACGAACCATCCGAACATAGTCGGTTGCCTCTTTTTGTCCCAAATGACAAGCTGATAAGTACACAAAGGTTTCCTCGAGGGCGTAATATCCGCCGAGCAAATGACCTCGACGGTAAAGAGTGGACCGCATATTCGATAAGCGTCTGGAAAGACATCAGAAAAAGCTCAGATGAAAAGACCTTATATCACCCTGCAATGTTTCCTTTAATGCTAGTGCGCCGAGTTATTCGTTGTTTCACAACATCCGAGGATAAGAAAATCCTTGATCCATTTATGGGTTCAGGCTCGACCCTTGTTGGTGCAGCCCTGTTAGGCCGGACCGGAATTGGTTTTGAAATCTATCGAGATTTTGTAGAACTCGCAGAGCAACGACTTTATGCTTGCATCCGTAACAAATCTCAAGAAGCACCATATACAATTTACCCAGCCGATGCGAGAAGAATGGCTGAATTCATCCAGCCCGAAAGCATTGACCTCTGCTTCACTTCCCCACCATACTGGAATATCCTTTCGCGGCCTCGCACGGCAGACTACAAAGAGACAAGAGACTATGGAAACGCTGAAACAGATCTTAGCCAAATAGAGGATTATCATGATTTCATAACAGCTCTCGGCCAAATCTTTGCACAGGTTTTGCGGGTCCTCAAACCAGGTAAGTATTGTGTTGTAAACGTCATGGATCTTCGTAAAGGCAGCGAGTTTTTCCCTTTCCATTCTGACCTTACTGCCGAAATGCAACGCATCGGTTACATTTTTGATGACATCATTATCTGGGATCGTTCTCTTGAGTACAACAACCTACGCCCATTAGGATATCCAGCGGTATTTAGGATAAACAAGGTTCATGAGTATCTACTCATATTCCAAAAACCACACAAGAAAAAATAGGAGCAACAATGGGAGGGAGCAAAGCCCAGTTTGATTATATTGATCCCGATGTGGCTTACCTAATTGGGATGATAGTTGCCCGCGGATCTTTTCAACAAGATAACGATATCAGGCGTCTTGTAATACAGTTTCCTTACAGACTCACCACGGTCCCTGGGAGTCGAAATAAATTAGACCGCCAGACATCACTTCAGGTTAGCCTCGATAACATACGCGATCGCATATCTGAGCTTCTGGAGGTAAATCTGAAAGTAGTCAAAAAGGCACATGAGGTCTCTTTGAACGCAGTTTTCCCAAGAGAAACAATCGGCTGGCGAGACCTAAGGTACATAACCGGCAAAAAGTCCGATTTTCGTGATTTTGAGGTTCCTCAAGTTATATACGAATCGGACTCCGACATTCAAAAAGAATTTTTGCGGGGTATTGCAGATACCTCTTGTGAACCCAACTATGCTGATGCAGACCAATCTGGCCGTCAACGAATTGTCATTCAAGTTCAGTTTGGTAACTGGTTATTGCCGATTCAATTATGCAAATTGTTACAGGAGAATCTTTCGATTCCAGTTAGTCATATCCTCTGGGGGCATCCTAATATACGGGCACCCAGAGGAGACCAACCTTGGGCAAAAGAAACTCGTATCCGAATCTTTGCCGAGGCATTTGTTCCCATAGGGTTTAATTTCGAATACAAGCAAAATATTTTCGAGGAAATGGTTAAATGTAACCAGAGTAAAGTCTATAGTTCCCCCAAACCTTGTAATCCCAAGATAAAAAAACTTCGTGTCCGCTAACCTCGTCACTCTGACGAACAATGCGAGCTATTACCAAAGGTGTTGAGAAAACATTTTAACGGATACTACCAAGTATGCAAAGCACTCGGTTGCAAACAGGGTAAAAAAGTGCCACAAAGAGAATTATTTCAGGCAGGAGAGGAAGATTGAAAGAGTACGACCTTTACGAACCGGTTCGTCTTTGGCTTGAGCGCATCTTGAGTCAACGGTTCAAACGCATGGAAGTGCGCGTAATAGATTCGCATAAGGTCAAGCTATCCAAACTAATTGCCGAGTTAGGCGTTCAAAAGTTCCTCCCTCAATTTAACGCCTGGGATGTAAAAATCGATGTAACAGGAGTAGTGACTGATGGTAAGACCAGCCATCTTGCACTTGTTGAGTGTAAAGCTAAACAACTAACATTAAGGGATGTCGCCCAACTTCTGGGCTATAGCATTGTCGTTAAGCCTATATTGTCTGTTCTCGTATCCCCGGCTCCGCCCACTGACCCTCTGATAACTCTTTTAAAAGATTACGGTCGGCTTGATATTTTGCGTTATGGGACATCGAACCAGTACATTAGAATTGCCACTTGGGACATGGCAAAGCGTGAGGTTATTCCTGCATCCCTATTGCCTCCAGGCAGCCTTTTCTGAGCAGGTTATAGAAAGTTAGTTGCGACTAGCAGTTCCTACCATCATCCCTTTTTTCAACCTGTGTTTGATATTCTCGTAGGGCAACCGCACAATCGACATCGCAACGCGATTCCACATTTTTGACTTTTATATTTTAACCTTTGAATTGTCTCCCAATTTTACCCCCAAAATCCGACAAAGAAAACCCAAACCCGCAATTCCCGTCAAGCTTGCCCTGAATTAGCCGGAGCCCTGAGCGAAGCCGAAGGGGTAGTCGAAGGATCTCATTTTTTTCTTCGTCATTCCTTGTTCGATATTCAATATTCTCCTTTTCTCTGCTATCCGCCCTTTGTCTTCTGTCTCCCATCCTCTATACTTCATTATTCGACATTCCTTGTTCAGCATTCGATATTTCCTCTTTGTCTGTCATCCGTCTTCTGTCATCCGTCCTCTGTCCTCCGCCCTGGAGTTTACCCCCGAGAACTACTCCCTTGACATACTGCAGGGCGCCAGTATTCACCCAAACCACCCCGCTCACCGCTATCACATCCTACCTAACCCCTCCCCTCCACCACAAAATGCAACGTCCTATAATATTTGATCTATTAACCATTCATCATTCACTAATCGTGAAAACCATCCTTATTTTCGACCTCCACCACCTCTCATCTGAATATCATCTCCCCAAATCACCTACCCCACATATTGAAACGTCCGATAATCTTTTGGAAGGCACTATAACCACCTACACAACTCAACTAACCAATCCGATTATGTTCACATCCACCTCATTAGACCAAACACCACCAACGACTGCAACGTCTGATAATATTTTAGTTACTCACTACTCACCATCTTATGCTCATCGAGCATCGAACATCAGGCCGCAGGTCACCAGTCACGAGCCCATCCTTACTCATCCATTACCTCCCCCAACCATAGTGTTTGCCACTCCCCCATCCCGTCTAACCTCTCACTACCAACCCCACGCACCGCAACGTCCGATGAACTTTAGACTTCTCGATAGAAATCTCATATTTCAAATCACTTATCCCTACTTACGTTACTGACCATTCACTCTATAAAATGCAACGTACTATAATATTTAAGCCGCTAACCATCGAATAACCGACTTCTTTTGGCGGACTCACCATATTTCTAGCACCGCTTGTCCGCCGACTTGTCCGCCATAGTTTTAACGAAGGCCGAATCATCCAGCCATGACCCACCACTCATTCGCCCCAACCTTCCTGACCACCCCTTCCACCTCTCATTTAGCCACTCCCCCATCCCGTCTAACCTCTCACTACCAACCCCACGCACCGCAACGTCCGATAATATTTATGTTTACCTATTTTACCTAAACTAACAAAATGTTAATTTCAAAAAAGTGCTAATTTCTGACCAATTTATACCCAAAAAGCGCGCATCTCTCATAACTTTTTACTCATTTCTGACCATTTTTACCCCATTTTTTACCGTTTTTTTCTTTCCCATCTTGCCCAGATTCTCCATATAGACACACCTACCCTCATTATTAACCCAAAAACAAGGATTTGCCCATCAAATCAGAAAAAAAACCTGTAAAAACTCAATTTTCCCCCAATTTTAAATAACTTCAGTTCTCGACTTTGTTAATCTACGCAAACTTTTCCCAGCCCACTTTTTTATCACTAACACTTAACGCAGCATTTCAATGACTATCTTTGTGACCTCCTGGCAGGCCTTTTTTTCAGCTAAAGGCTCGGCTAATTTAATCAGCTCGCTGCTGATTCGAGTCAGCTTGTTCCTGTCTTCCAACATCCGCTCAATACTTTCGACAATCGGGTCAATCGAGCTAAAATAAGGCATAAATTCCGGCACTAATTCTTTACCAGCTAAGATATTAACCAGAGACAGGTATTTGGGTTTTATCAGCCACCACCCTACGAGATGCCACAAAATCCTGCTGGATTGATACATTATCACCATCGGACAGCCGGCCGCCGTTACCTCCAGTGTTGCGCTGCCGCTCGCAACGAACGCAAAATCAACTGCTTTGGCAGCGTCGCTAACTGAACCTATTGTGTACTGGCACTCAAAGCCGGGGATTTGTGTTGTTCTTAGAACTTGTTCCCGCTCTGTATCCACAGCCACAGTTACAAACTTTGCTGCTGGGTATTTATTTTTTAAGCGTAGTGCTATCTGCTGCATCGGCTGCCAGAGCAAGTTTATCTCAGCATCTCGCGAGCCGGGCATAATAGCAAATCTGGCGTTCTTCGGTTCAAAATCGGTATATTTTTTATGACCGGCTGAGTCAATTTTCAATCCATCAAGTAGTGGATTGCCTACAAAAACCACATCCATACCTCTTTGGCGGAACCAGTCCTGCTCGAAGGGCAGTATGCAGCAGAGTTTATCGCAGCATTTGCGAAGCTTGCGAATTCGCCAGCTCCCCCAGGCCCAAAGCTGCGGAGCAACGTAGAAAACGGTTTTTATGCCTGCTTTTTTGGCGGCTTTTGCGATGTGGAAGTTAAAGGCAGGGGAATCACAAACGATAACCAAATCGACCTTAGCACTTTTTAAAAAACGAGTGATGCGCTTTATCAACCTGTAATAACGGACAACGTGGCTAAAAGCATTATATATCATTACGGCTTTGCCGACAGTGGCTTCCAACAACCTGCAGCCTGCCTCAGCCATTTTGGGGCCGCCTACGCCGACAGATTCAATGTCAAAACCGCTTTTCTGTAACGCAGCTATCAAGCCTGCACAGTGTGCGTCGGCGCTTGGCTCGGCGGCACTGATAAAGATGCGATACCTTTTGTTTTTGTCCGGCATAGGTTTATTTGTTAACAAAATTTCGAGAAAACTTCAACCGGATAATTATAATACAACCGTAAATTCAGACCGGTATATAAGGTGCTGGAACTATTACCAGAAGTGCCGGCAGACAACGCTCAAAAAACAACCAAGTCTGGCACGCTTAGGGGACCTTCTTGAAAGTCAAAATGATTAACCAAGAATAATATTGTTTTCTAAATTCTTTCTTTATATTGCCTTAAAACAAGGGGGCCTATACCAATTTGATAATTTGATATAGGCCCCGAATGAACACAAATCTGCAATAGCAACCGCGCCCCCACATCTTGCTTCGCAATCCGTAGTCCACAGGATGCCTTGCGGCAGATGCCTTACGGCAGAAGCAATGGGGACCGGCCAAATCCCAGCTTACGGTGCCGGTAGATACAGACGAATATCGTCAAAGTACATCGTGCCTGAACCGCCGGCTACCGGATTCTTCTTGTTGCCTAATCCAAGGGCAAGCGTATTGACATTGGCAAGGTTCACGCCCTGGTCTGCAAACGCCTGCAGGTCAATATTCAAGCGGGTCCATTTATCTATCTGCGCTGCATTCGGATTATCATGAGAGACGACCGCGCTGCCATTGAGAGCAACATACAATGTCTCGGCAGCGTTATCCGAATTGCCCCTGAACCAAATTGTTAATGTGCT
>JBAQFY010000137.1:0-5262 GCA_049287505.1 Sedimentisphaerales bacterium
TGCCGGATTTTCCTCCACTCCGCCAGCCAGAGCTGGCTTCGTTCCGGGTGCCATTCATCCCCAGGCTAAAGCCTGGGGTTTACTGGCTTTTTCTATTAACCTCAGAGGGAATGGAGTTATACCTAGAGTTGCAGAATAAAGGCGTGACGTCCTGGAAAATCTGGCAATAAAATGAGCAAAGCCCCAACTGAGCCTCTCCCCAAATTTCGGACAGGGCGATAAGGTGCATTTTGACCTGCCACAACTCAAGAGGAGGTATGGTATATTATGGTCACTATGCGCAGACAACATGATGCCGCATTCAAGGTCAGAGTCGCCTTCGAAGCCGCCAAAGGAGAGAAGATGCTCGCCCAGCTGGCGAGCGAGTTCGACGTCCATCCCCACCATATCCTCCAGCGCGGCAACTACCGCCAGACGGTCTTTGAGGAGGACGCCGACTACCGCCTTTACCTCGACATGCTCGGTGAAAGCGCGGCCAAGTTCGGTTTATCCATCTGGGCCTATTGCCTAATGAGAGACCACGTCCATTTCGTCTGCGTCCCCAGGGACGCCGGATGCGCTGGCCAAGACTCTGAACACCCTCCATATGCGCTACTCGCAATATTTCAACCACAAAAAGGGGCGCCACGGCCATTTCTGGCAGGGCCGGTTCTATACGACCATCCTCGACGACCGCCACGCCCTCGAGGCCATCCGCTATGACGAGACGAACCCCGTGCGGCTGGGGCCTGGTTGCTGACGCGACGGCCTATCCATGGTCGAGCGCGCGGGGACATGCCCTTGTCGCGAGCGACCCGGTGCTCCAGGACGGCTGCCCTTTAAAGGCGCAAATCAGTGATTGGGCTGCTTTCCTGCAGAGTCCGTACGATATTGCCGCGGTCGAGGCGCTACGAAAGAACATGAAGACGGGCAAGCCGTGGGGCTCGCTGGTGTTCGTGAAACAGCTCGAGGTGCTATTAGGGAGAAAACTGGGGAGAAGGCCGCGGGGAAGGCCGAGGAAGACAATTGGTTAACTATATCCCTAAGGTCTGAAGTTTTTAGAAAGCTGATCTAATGTTCAAGAATATTTATAAAGATAAGGTTGCTTTTGTTACTGGGCATACAGGTTTCAAGGGCTCCTGGCTCTCCATCTGGTTAAGGGAACTAGGCGCCCACGTCGTGGGATTTTCTCTCGAACCGCCGAGCGATCCCAGCAACTTCATAGCGACTAGACTTAAGAATAAGATTACCCACATACATGGAGATGTTCGTGAGATTGGCCAATTGTCCGCAGCTTTTCGCGAATACCAGCCTGAATTCGTCTTCCATCTGGCTGCCCAGCCGCTCGTTAGGCTTTCATACCAAGAACCTAAATTGACTTTTGATACCAACCTGGGGGGCACTGTCAACGTTCTTGAGGCCGTAAGATCGAGCCCAAGCGTCAAAGTATTTATCAACATCACAAGTGATAAGTGTTATGAGAACAAAGAATGGACCTGGGGATACCGCGAAAATGATCCTATGGGCGGACACGATCCCTACAGTGCTTCCAAGGGCTGTGCGGAATTGGCTTTTAGTGCTTACTTAAGGTCGTTTTTCGCTCAAAACACCTCTACAGGCAAGAGCATCGGGGCAGCTTCTGTCCGCGCCGGAAATGTTATCGGCGGAGGAGATTGGGGTAAGGATCGCTTGCTTCCGGATTGCATCCGTGCTCTCAGCGGCGGACAACCCATCGGCATACGTAGCCCAAGCTCCGTTCGGCCTTGGCAACATGTATTGGAGCCGCTCAGCGGTTACCTATGGCTCGGCGCCTTACTCAAGGAAGAACCTGTCCGCTATTCCGGGGCATGGAACCTGGGCCCAGAAGATGACAGCCACATGACGACCGTAGAGATTGTCGAGCGGTTTATTCACTATTGGGGTGAAGGCTCCTGGCAAGATCTTTCGGCTAAAAATGCCCCTCATGAAGCAAAACTCCTCAAGCTGAATTGCGATAAAGCCCACGCGGAGCTCCAATGGCGGGCCGTCCTCAACCTCGATGAAGGATTGCGTATGACTGCTGACTGGTACAATAAATATTACAATTTTGGCTCCAAGGAAGACATATACCCCGTATGTGTCGATCAGATCCGGGAGTATTCAAATTGCGCCTCAAAGAAAGCCCTTGCCTGGACGCTAGGTTGACTCATGGCCGATCCTGAAGCGATTCGCAAACGCATCCTCGAGCTCGTCGAAAAGTATTATCAAGAGAAATTCGGTAAAAAAGGTTTCGATGCAACACGCGATATGGTGTATTATGCCGGCCGGGTCTTCGATTCCCGGGAAATGACCTGTCTCGTCGATGCCGGCCTGGATTTCTTTCTCACGGCTAATCGCTACGCCGAACGGTTCGAGACGGAATTCGCTGAATACCTTGGCATCTCGAATGTTCTCCTCGTAAATCCCGGCTCTTCCGCCAATCTGGTCGCTTTAGCAACCCTCACCTCGCCGAAGCTGAAAGACCAGCGTCTTAAGCCGGGCGATGAGGTCATAACCGTAGCTTGTGGCTTCCCAACCAATCTGAATCCCATCCTCCAGAACCAACTCATCCCCGTATTCGTGGACGTAAACCTTGGTGACTATACAGCCCTCCCTGAACAACTTGCCGAAGCCATCGGCCCGAAAACCAAGGCCATAATGATGGCGCATACCCTGGGGGTTCCATTCAACCTTGATGTCGTCATGGACCTAGTGAAAAAACACCATCTCTGGCTCATTGAAGATAATTGCGACGCTCTCGGATCGAGATATCGCGACTGATTGACCGGAACCTTTGGCCACCTTTCGACATTTTCCTTCTATCCGGCCCATCATATCACCATGGGTGAGGGCGCTTGCGTTGCGACCGAAGATGACGAATTAGCCCGAATCGCGCGTTCGATCCTCGATTGGGGGCACGACTGTTATTGCGCCGGCGGTGAAAGTAACATTTGTGGCAAACGTTTTGGTCAGCAGTTTGGAACATTGCCAATGGGCTACGATCACAAGTATGTGTGCAGCCACATTGGCTACAATCTCAAAGTGACGGATATACAAGCGGCAGTGGGTTGCGCCCAGTTCGCAAAACTAGAGCGGTTTGTTGCCTAGCGCAAAACGAATTTTCAAAAACTGACCGAATTGCTGCGACCGTATCAAGACCGGCTCGTTTTGCCGCAAGCAACCCAATATTCCGATCCGGCGTGGTCCGTTTTTGTGATCACGGTGCGTCCGGAGGTCGGCTTTACGCGGAACGATCTCACGCGTTATTTGGAAATGGACCGCATAGAAACGCGCAACTTGTTCGCTGGTAATTTGTTGCGGCATCCCGCGTTTGAGAACATCGCGCATCGCGTCGTAGGCGATTTGACGAACACGGATACGATCACGAATAATACCTTTTTCTTTGGCGTATATCCGGGCATCGGCGAAGCGCAACTCGACTATATTCAGCAGGTCTTTGACGCGTTCATGCGGGGCGAACGGGCATAATGGCAGTCGCGCAGAAAATTCGCTGTCGCGTTGAACGCATCACTAATCACGGCGAGCATGTTTACACCGTTGACCTTGTGCCGGAGCAGCGCGAGCGATTGAGGATCACCTACTCGGTCCAGGGACCGGTTATCGCACGAATGGAAAAGGAATTAGCGGAAGGCAAATTCGTGTGGATCAAACTAACTTATGGTGAGTTTATCATCCAGGGATCAAGCGACGTCGTATTATTTATCGGCGACACAGGGATTACGGCATTCACCGCGTTCTTTGATGGCTTGACGCCGGCATTTCTGTATCAAGTCTATCTGGCGTATGGCGCGCGTGATTCCAACTTGCTGATCTACCGTGATTTGGTACAGTGGCGCCCGAAGATAGGTTCGCAACTCAAACCTTTTTATTTTTTCGAGCAAGACACCGACGGAGAATCGGTGGCGCGGTCGGAAATCGTTGGACGATTATCAGTATCGGCGATGTGGCAGCGCATAGAGAATCCCATGGCCGCAACCTATTAATTTTCGAGACCGCCGCCGATGCTCAAGGCAATCTCGCTCGATTTGAGTGATCACAGCATCCGCGCCGATATGATTCGGACTGATGCGTGGGAGTAACGATGGAGCAAAATATTCCAGTTGTCATCTTGTGTGGGGGGTTTGGTACACGGTTGCGGGAAGAGACCGAGTACAAGCCCAAGCCGATGGTCGAGATTGGTGGCAAGCCAGTGCTGTGGCATATTATGAAAATCTATGCGCATTATGGTTTTCGCCGTTTTATTCTGTGCCTGGGTTACAAAGGAAATATCATCAAAGATTATTTTTTGAACTACGAGGCAATGAGCAATGATTTTACTCTTCATCTCGGACAGGAAAATAGTCTGACCTATCATAGCAATCACCCCGAGCAAGGTTTTGACGTGACCTTGGTGGATACCGGTTTGAAGACGATGACCGGTGGGCGCGTCAAACGCATTGAACGGTTCGTTGATAGCGATACGTTTATGGTTACGTACGGCGATGGTCTGGCGAATGTGGATATCGGCGAGCTGGTTGCGTTCCATTGCCAGCGTGGGAAGCTAGCGACACTCACTGCAACCCGTCAGCCGTCGCGGTATGGCATATTGGAAATGACGGCTGATGGTCAGGTGGTGCGCTTTCGCGAAAAAGTGCAGACCGAATGGATCAATGGCGGCTTTTTTGTGTTCAATCGCCGAGTGTTCGACTATCTCGATTCGGACTGTGTGCTGGAACGTGAGCCGATGGAACGTCTGGCGGCTGACGGGCAGTTAATGGCGTTTCGGCATGAGGATTTTTGGGTTGGAATGGATACGTTTCGTGAATACGAGATGCTAAATCATATATGGAATGCGGGCAATGCGCCATGGAAGGTTTGGTGATTTCTTTAATGGCGCATCCGATTGTTCAATAGGATATTGAAACAATTGCACGAATGTTGGTAGCGATCTGAACCGATTGCACAGTGAACGGCTGCTTATTACAGGAGTATTCAAAATGACTACAAAAACTGATAAGTACGAAACTGATGGGAATGTAATAACAGTTTGTGAGGTTTGTGGCGGCATTCTTCCGACGCCTATTCTCGATTTGGGCCCTCAGCCGCTTTGCGATGATTTAGTGCCTCTGGGCAACTCCAGAGAATCGCTGAAGTATCCTATTCAAATCTCACTGTGCCCGAGCTGTCTGACAGCACACCAATTGTATAGGGTTCACAAAGAGATTTTGTTCCCTAGCAGCTATCATTACAGGCCCCGGTTCACAC
>JBAQFY010000138.1:0-8158 GCA_049287505.1 Sedimentisphaerales bacterium
GTAAAACGAAAACCGACGATGTCACCCCTGCACCTGCTTTCGCAGGTGTAAACTTGTCCCCGCGGAAGCGGGGAGCAGGGGTCCAGAGCGAAAAGCTGGATTCCCGCTGGAGTTTATCCCGCACACGATGCGGGGCGGGAATGACAAATATGGATACATACGCTTCTCCGTAAGGAGTCCTTAGGACTAACAGGCGTACTGTTTCCGCAACAGAAACTAAATAAGTGAGCTATAGAGTTCTCTAATTTCCTAACAACTCGTTTTACAAGCTGCTTTAAGCGCTACAAAAGGAAGCGCATTCTATTATTCTTGTTCACCTGTGTCAATACGCCATTCGAGGATACCGCCTGAAAAGTCTGGCAGCAACTGTGTTACCATCCCGGCAGTGCGAGGCGGCAGCAGGTGGCGATTCCGGCGGCTCTTGCCACTCGTGGGCATCGGGGCCGGTGCCGATGGTCGGGAATGCAGAAATCCGTAACCGGGCGCAGCCCATCGGGACCAGCGTTACGGTCTCGGTCGGCTCGTCGGATTTGACGGGACTTTGCTGGAGCTTGCCGACCAGGCCGAGGTAGTCTTTCTGCCAGGCCGGAATCTTTTTGGCTTTGGTACGCAATTCAATCGGAGCAGCATTAGCCTCAAAAGGCTGGTCATTATTGGGCCATGCCTTATACACGACCCGGAAAGATGAGGCCGGGTCCGGCTCGTTCAACATGAGACCATAATTCCACGCAGTTGTGGGATGTATTTCCCAAGCGGGCCATTTATCGGTGCCTCCGGCTCTAACGTATTTTTCTCCAATCTTTAATGAATAAGTAAGAGGCCCGCGGTTTACCGAGACGCTGTTTTTATTTTTCGTCCACTTGGTGAGT
This sequence comes from Sedimentisphaerales bacterium, assembly GCA_049287505.1. Classification (GTDB taxonomy): domain Bacteria; phylum Planctomycetota; class Phycisphaerae; order Sedimentisphaerales; family Anaerobacaceae; genus NIOZ-UU13. The sequence continues at coordinate 870 of JBAQFY010000138.1, forward strand.
GTAATTTTCATCGGCAAATTAAGAGTTACCCTGTCGCCGTCTGTCCACCTGCGGTCAATAAGGATATACGCTCCGGGACGGGTTTTGACGGCAGTTTTTTTGCCGTTGATTATCAGCTTTGGATTTTCGCACCAGCCGGGTATGCGCAGATAAAGCGGGAAGCTGACCGGCTTTTCGGTTGTAATACTTAGCTGGATATTCTCGTCAAATGGGTAGCGTGTCCTCTCTGCGATTGTAACCTGAGTTCCGTCGCCGACTTTTGCCGTAACCTGAGAAGGTGCATAGAGCACGGCGGCCAGGCCATTACCGCCGGTGGCCATCCAGAGGTGTTCGGCATAATATGGCCAGCCGTGGCCCGTATTATGCTGACAGCAGCGGTGAATATGCGGATTGAAGAGCAGCATCGGCCCTTTGTTTTGCAGGCCCGGGGATTTGTTGTTCTTATCGCACAATATCATATTCGGGGCGGTAAGATAATGCAGGGCCTTGAGGTCGGGCGTAAATGCCGCGGGCAGCGAGTTGAACGTTACGTCCTCACAGCGGTCCGCCCATTTCGTCTCACCGGTAATCGTAAGCAGAATCTCGTGTGAGAGCATCATCTCGACCATTCCGCAGGTCTCCACCGCCTGTCTGGGGTCGGTAAAGCCCGGTCGGCAGTTCTCATCTCCGCCGAACATCCCGCCCGGCACTTGGCCGTACATATCCCGAATTTTGCGCCAGTTACGCTCGGCTGCCAGGAGATGATTCGGATCTTTCGACTGCATATAGAACGTGGACGGCTCGCCGAACCCCTGCGACATATTCACATTATGCCAGTCGATTACGTCCTTTTCCCATTCAGCGGTGCGCCGGTGCACCTTTTTAGCCAGGTCCAAAAGAAATGCATCACCGGTACGGTTGTAAAGCCAATATACGCTGTAGAGCAAATCACCTCCCCGCATGCTGGGCCAATACCCCACTAAGAACTGTTCTTCCGGTACAGTTACCAGATACTTCATATATTTGGTCATCAGGTCGATAACCCGCTCATCGCCGGTGAACCCCGCCCCTCGGAGGGGCGGGGTGAACTCGTAGTAATTTTGCAGGCAGAACAGCATTATCATATTGGGCCAAAGGTCTTCTCGCCCCTCCAATTGCGTTGCCGCACCTTTTCTGCTCTTGTCAGGGCCGAACCAGCCGTCGGGTTTCTGACTTCGAAGCACCGCCTCGAGCCAGATTTTGGATTCACTTATCATGCGCTCATCGCGGAGGATGTAGCCGCAGTTGCTGAATCCCTTGAGCCAGTAGGGAGGCTCCTCCCAGCCGTGCAGTCCTTCGCCATCAGGGTTAAGCCACGCATTATTTTCTTTCTTGAGGAAATCGCTGATTTCGGTCAGATGTCCGTGGAAACCATCCGCCTGCAATTCGAGCTGCCTGCGGACCCAGCCTTGCGGTTCAATCGCGCCTATGGGCAGCTTTATCAAAGGGCTTGGCAGCAGCGGCGGGCGGTTGCCTATATAGAAATCGTTTTTCACTTCTGTGCTCGGCAGTTTGACAGCGCTGACATCTGCATTGATGGGACAAATGAAGGCAGGGAACAAAATAATCAGCGCTATACTGAATAGGATATTTTTGGACATTATCTGCCCTTTCAGATTCAGAGAATCAAAAGATTTTTGAGTAAGAACTCTCATTTAGCCTTATATAGAGCGTCGTTTTGCCCAACAATGGCGATCAAGACCCAAATTATAGGCATAAAGTCATACATTGTTAACAAAAAATATGCTTATGTATTTGTCCTTAAATTATAGGTGTGCTTAGACCGCGAGTAAAATCACCCGCTTTATGTATTACATTCCGCGCGGCTGTTGAATGTTGATTGTGTTATGTGAAAATTACAGGTAAAGTATGCTGGTGGATTGGCGAGGTATATCGTGAAGCGTATCTTGTGTAAATCCGAAACTCGAATCCGCCACAGGCGGACGCTTCTCCGTAAGTCCACAGGACGCCTTTCGGCGGAGTCCTTAGAACTAACAGGCGTGACCAAAATATAAAATTCAAAAAAATCCGCAGATTGAATGGATTTAAAAAGAATTGGCAACCAAGATTCCAAGATACAAAGAAGATAAAAAAGTGAAAGGCAAACGTGAGGACGCAGGGTTCAATTAAATGGAGGTCTGCGTCCTTTTTTTCGAAATTAGATTCGGGACAAATCATACCAATCACAGAAATTATGTAAGGTTGGTTCGCGAACCGCCCCTATTGATTCCATCATCTATATCCGGCATTTCGAGTGAACCCCGCCCCTCAGAGGGGGTACTTGTTTAGCCATGTGTGGCTTAAATGGCCATCCCCAAGCTTGGACTCCGCTTTGCCGGAGTCCTGCGCTTGAGGCTGCCACACATTCTTTATTAATTTTATTGGGTGGCAGTCTCAAAGCCGAAGGCTTTGGGGATGGTTTTTCCTTGGCTAAACACATACCAGAGGGGCGGGGTGAAATTCCTTGACTGTATGTTGCAATAGTGTATAATAATATAGGGCAGGCAACATGGAGAATTAAGGGTATGCAATTCAGGTTACCTGAGTTTCCACGGCTCTTACAGCAGTGGCATCCCTGTACCTTATGTGCCATAAAAATTAGCGACTTTTAAGGACGGACAATGAAGCGAACAACCATGGGAAGCAGGTTATCAGGGTATCAGGGTATCAGGGTATCAGGATTTCGGGGTATCAGGGGACCAGGGTATCGGTTTATTGCGGCTGTACTGGTCGTGTTGCAACTGTTCTGCAGTGGCCTGTGGGCACGGCCGACAACGGCGGACGAGGCTGAAAAGGTGGTAACAGGCTGGCTCGAGGTCAATGCCCGGCCGCTTGGCACAACCCTTGGCCGAGAGGTAATAAGTGTTGAGACCTTCACGGATGATTATGGCGAGCCGGTGTATTACATCGTCTATTTACAGCCTACCGGATTTGTAGTTGTCTCGGCGGACGATTTGGTTGAGCCGATTATCGGTTTTGCCGATGACGGCGCCTTCGAGCCGTCACTTGAGAGTCCGTTAGGTGCTCTGGTAACAAACGACCTTAACGGGCGAGTAACGTCAGTCCGTAATACGTTCCGCCTTCAAATGGAGGCTCCCGGCGGTCCACGAAGCAAGTGGAGGCTGCTCATCAGCCTTGCAGAGGCATCGGAAGGTGGGTTTGGCTTAATGGGGCTGAGCACAATTCCCGATGTTCGCGTGGAACCTCTCATAAAGAGCAAATGGGGCCAGCATTACATCTGCAACAAGAACGGTTATAACTATTACACCCCCAAAAACTATTACTGCGGTTGTACGGCGACGGCCATGGCCCAGCTTATGCGCTACCACGAACACCCCACCGAGAGAATGAGGATAGACCGCAGAGATTTCTTTATTAAAGTTGACGACATATCGGAATTAGCATATACGCGCGGCGGCGACGGAAAGGGCGGACCGTACAAATGGTTCCTGATGGTGCTTGAGCCCGGCTGCGGCACAACGTTAGAACAAAGACAGGCCATTGGAGCACTTTGCTATGACACCGCCGTTGCCGCCCAGACGGAATTCTCCAAAGACAGCTCGGCGTCCAGCCTGCAAGATGCGAGGGACGCGCTGCGAAATACCTTCAAGTATATGAATGCCATCCTTGCCTCGGACAGCAATGGCAATATCGGCGGCAGTGTGCTAAATAATATGGTCAACACCAACCTCGATGCCGGTTGTCCTGTAATCCTCGGCATAAAGAGAGAGCAGACCGATTCGGGACATGCGGTTATAGCCGATGGATATGGTTATGACTTCTCGAGACTCTATCATCATCTTAATATGGGCTGGAACGGCCTTGACGATATATGGTACAACCTGCCCAACGTTGACAGCTCCGGTGCGGAACACTATGACACTGTTACCGGATGCATTTATAATATTTTCCCTTCCAGCTCAGGCGAGATAATCAGCGGGCGGATAACCGATATATCGGGTAAGCCTATCAGCGATGCCACGGTAACTGCAGAAGGCGGCAGCGGCCCCTATATCGCGGTAACAAACAACAAGGGTATCTATACCTTATTGAAGGTCAGCTCATACTCGAGGTACAATCTCAGCGTAACGAAGTCCGGCTATAATTTTACATCGCAGAGTGTAAGTACGAGAAAATCCGAAGATTCTTCCCGCGTTTCCGGGAATAAATGGGGAATCGATTTTGTGGGTGAAGATGCGTCTGTCCATCCTGCCAGCCCTGCTGCGCCGGCTCCTGCTGCGTATTTCTCTACGGAGGATTTTGAGACGGGCGATTTCTTTAGACTTCCCTGGGCACACTCCGGCGACAGCAGCTGGACCGTTACACCTTATGAGAAACATTCCGGAGCCTATAGCGCCCAAGCCGGCAGTATTGACCACAATGAAAGCACTACTCTGTGGGTGAGACTTGATTGCGTATCCGGAGATATCACATTCTATCGGAAAGTCTCTTCTGAGCCGGGTTGTGACTATTTGGAATTCTACATAGATGGAGTGAGAAAAGACAGGTGGTCGGGCACAAATGATTGGGAGCAGGTATCGTTCCATGTAACAGCGGGCACAAGAATTTTTGAGTGGGCGTATTCAAAAGATGGTTCCATATCCATTGGCTCGGACACGGCCTGGATTGACGATATAGTATTTCCTCTCGACTGCGGCACGCTCTGCGATTTTGATGGTAACGGCCAGGTTGATTTTATTGACTTTGCCTTTTTTGCGAACCAATGGCTGGGAGCCCGCCCGTCTTGGCTCGGCCAAGCCGAGACAGGCAAGGCAGGAACCCTGCAACGTGGTACATCTGATTTGGCTGACCTGAATGGTAATGGCGCTGTGGATCTCGAGGACCTGCGTATATTCGCTGAAAGCTGGCTTCTGGACCTAACACTCAGTAGAGTGGAATAGTGAACCTACGGCTGTACCCCTTTCTATCTGGTATTAGTTTTGGGACTGCTCTTCGAGGGCTAACAACCATATCTCTATAAAGCCGTACAAATCATCCTTGTCCACTTGCCCATCACCGGTAAAATCAGCTTCATAATCTTTTTGGAGCCAATAAGCAGCGAATAGGGTAAGGTCTTCGAGGTCCACATTGCCGTCGCCGTCCATATCGCCGATTTTCGGTAGGCCCCTGTACAAATGCACCTTTCCGTCACCTGCTCCAATGAGCACATCGGGGTAGGCATCTATTGGGCCGAAGTGGCCGTCTCCGGTCCAGTAGCAGAGGAACGGCCTGGAGCGCGGCGAGCTTGGAAGGTCAATCGGCACGCCATTCGATTCAATGAGCGTGTAATCCGAGAAAATCGGCTCGGCGTCGGTCCCGACATTGCGGTAGAACAGCAGTTGGCCATCCGTGTTGCCCGTAAGAATGTCCTTTCTTCCGTCGTTGTCCAGGTCGATAACTATGGGACTTGCGCGTTTGCCGGGCACAACCAGGTCTGAGCCGTCTGCCTGCGCGAAGGTTTCAACGAGGAAGTCCGGCTCGGTGTCGGTTCCCTCATTGATAAAGATATGTATCCTGCCGTCATAGGCCCCAACGACCAGGTCATTCCTGCCATCGCTGTTCCAATCTACAAGGCAGGGTGCCGCTCGAGCTCCCACGTTGATGTTTGTCTTTGAGCCAAGCCGACCGACCTGGAGAAACGTTCCGCCATCGAAGGCCGGGCTTTCATCGGTGCCAATGTTCACCCCGTCCCGTCTTTGACGGGCGGGGTTCAAAAAGATTTCGACTGTCCCATCGGCCTGGCCCACAAGCAGGTCCTTGCGCTCGTCGGCATCCCAATATTCCACCCTTGGAAAACATCCCATGCAGCCGGACGCAGGACAAACCAAATCTGAATCGTTGGACTGGGCATAGAAGTAATCCGAGAACTTCGGAGCGGATTCGGTTCCCACGTTAAGGTACACGCGAACCTTTCCATCCTCATAGCCGCCACCTTCGCCGATGACAAGGTCATTCAATTTATCGTTATTCCAGTCCACGAAGGACGGCACGGAGTAGCCGGGTACCTTGATATCAACGCCGTTGGCTTGAACGAGCTCTTCATGTCCGAGATTGAGCAACTTGCCGTTATCGTCTATGTCTATGTCGCCGGGAGTGGAAGCGGCATTAGTTACCAGTTCCAAAACAGCACCTCTAAAATCAACCGCTCCACAGGCATGAATACCATTTGGAGGACCTGTAAGCATCAGAGTAATGTAGTTGTCAGCCACATCATTTGACCAATTGTGTTTGCTTATATCTATGTCAATTGTTACCCACGTCCAATCGTCATCGTCGTGCGTGACCAAACCTACCTGTTCGCTTAGCACCTTGTCCCCCGGATCACTGCTGGGATCATTCCTGGCAGCAATCCAACTATCGGATGGGTCGTACCATAGCGTTCTTCGGGTCAGACTGCCGGTAAAATTCACCATAAGGGCCTTGAAAGATGCTGATATAACCTGTTCGACATCAGGTACGCTCGAAATATCGAAGCCAAACCAGGCCTGTGCGTTACCAATCTGACATATCTCATCCGCGTCATCACCAACGGTAGGCAGGGACTTCCGGACCGGATTGAATGTGTAGGTCTTCGGCTGGCCCCCGACAGTCGCAATCGGGGGCAAGACATCAGCAAAAACAGGAGTCGTCCCCAAGAGCAGAAGCACAGCCAAGATACTCAGTTTTGCCTTCAGCACGCAACCGACCAACGTTATCAGCCTTAGAGGTCTCATCTTACACCCACTTCCGGCTGTGCACAGAAATAAAAAAACCGGCACAGAAGATAACTGTTTTAACGGAGCAGATATCTCTGGAGGATATGGATTGACATTTCCTCGCGACTCATCCTTGGACAACTAATAATTTACCTGATTGAGCAAAAAATGTCAAAAGAAAACTGTGGCAATTTTCGTAAAGATGTTTTTTATTTTGTTAGGCTTATATTATCGGCCTTTCAGAGCAGGCCGAATTTTTAGGCCCTGCGAGTTGCTCTATCGGTGCAGGAAAAGTAATAACATTGAACGACTTGCGATGAAGCCCGCCCATCCGATGGGCGGGGTGAAGCCGGCAGTTTTTAGTAGTCTTTAAACCCTCTCATCGTACGTGTTTAGCCGGGTTTGGCTTAAATGGCCATCCCCAAGCTCGTCCTTCGACTCTGCTCAGGACTCGCTTGAGGCTGCCACACACTCTTTATTAATTTTATTGGGTGGCAGCCTCAAAGCCGAAGGCTTTGGGGATGGTTTTTCCCTGGCTAAACACATACCTCTCATCCATTGCGGCCAGTCCTCGGC
>JBAQFY010000139.1:0-5925 GCA_049287505.1 Sedimentisphaerales bacterium
CTATCATTCAAAAAAAAGATGGCGATTCCTTGTAGTGAATCGCCATCGCATAACCCATCCTTCACCTATGCGGTGACATCTATTTTCAGGCGGCCTTAACGGGCGGAGCTATCATTTCTGTGGGATAGACATCGACAAAATCATTCGTGCCCGGATGTGCGACATCGAGCATGAGCTGCAAGTTGGACAGCTTCGATGTGTCGAGGCATTCCGTCAGCCTGCCGTCCTTGACGAACTCGAGCAGATAATAGCCTTCGAGCAAAAGCTCTTGCTGAGCATGATTCAAGGCCGCACCCGATCCGTTTCGTTCAGGGACCTCAAGCATGCATTCGAGCCGGTTATCAGCCTGCAAGCAGCCGGCGATCCGATACTTAAAGACCTCGGTGCCCGCCTGTAATTGTATCGCATTTTGATTCGTTAGTCCGAACGGCAGGATCGTATCGACCTGGTCCCCGTCGCTGTGCGTCTTGAGCACAAGGTCGCGATATAGATTGCTGACCGGCAGGTCAATCTGGAACCTGGCACTGGCAGCCGTAACCTGCTTGCGAATCATATACTCTTTATTCGTCATAAACGCCGTGCCGGCAGGAACGCCGACCTCTTCGACTGAAGCTACATAAAGCGTCGCGCTAGTGACGGTGACGCTTGGTGCTGTTCCGGTACCCGGCCAGGTTTCGTTCATAGTATCTATGCCGGTGCCCCACTGCACGATCATCTCGAGGGTTGCAAGGCCGGCACTGTCGAGCAGCGTGTCGATCGGTCGAATCGCCTTCCACATCGCAAAATCGATCTGGGCACAAACCTTCATAGTTTCATCAGCTACATCTGCATAACCGAGCCAGTTGTGCGCATAGATATGAGGCCTTGTTCCGTGACGCATCTGCGAGAGGCGATGTAATGTCTCAAAGTCAATGCTCTTGATAACATCGCGGCCATTGGCCCTGATTGCAATATTCTTTATGAGCTGAGCCGGTGCGGAATCTCTGCAAGTTCCGCCATCGGGAGCCGTGGACGCCCGCGTCATCTTTGCAATGAGCATGAGCTGCAATGTCCGATATGCGTAGTTTCGCGGGAGCTGCAAGGTCCGCGTCTGATTCTCGGCGTAGTCTATCGAGCCGATCTCTCGTTCCAAGATTTTCATGTTTTTAATCCCTCAAAAAAGTTTCTTTTGTTTTAGCCCTTCTCAAGGGACATTAAACGCGAAAATACTGCTTGATGTTTTCAGGAAGGAACCTGAGTATCAAAAACATGATGAGCAGGGCAATGGCGAGATTCAGTATTTGATTGACGCTCGGAATCGTTGGCTTTATTGCCATAACTTTTTCTCCTAAAGCGGCAGACCTGGCAGCAGACAAAAAAAGCGACCTGGCAGATCGTCTGCCGCCAGGTCGCTTACGTTTTCAGGTTTTAGTTTGTCTCAAGTTAAAGACTGTTTTTACTGGATCTATTTCATCGGCTCATTTCCTTTCTGTCAATAATTTTTTTCTCGCATGCTTTTTTACGGCGTTACGGCATTTCGATATTCTGCCGGACCGTGCCGTAACGTACTTTTTATAGGCACGATAGTGGGCCTGTTTATGACTCAAACAGCAAAAACGTCGTTGTGTGCCGTGTTTGGACTCAAATGCTTTGCCGCACCAATGGCATTGTATTGTTCGTGAATACCAATTCATCGTTACTTTATCTCACGATCGCACGGTAGTTGCCCTGGATTGCCGTAACGCAAAATATTTTTTTTCAAAATCAAATTTTTTTTTAGGCTATCCCGCTTCCAGGGCGTTTTTCTGATTCGGCGGCCTTTTCTGCCGGCTGCTCTGTCGGTTGGTCTACCGGCTGCTCTGCCGGCAGGTCCGCCAATTTCTTGATTGGCCAGTCATCCATTTTTTCAGCATAATCCCTTGCCATTTGCGACAGTGTGTTATCGCCGCCTTCTTGTTCGTTGTATAAAGCCCAAGCTCTAACAGCACGGGCCGCGACTTTATCCTGTGCCCTCAGCAAAAACACCGGCTCATCTTCCGGTATCAGGCCGGCTGGGTCCTGGATTCTCTGATAATCTGTTCGTGGATGTCTCATAATTTCTCCTTTCGATGTTTGTGATTTCTGTATGCTTGAGTTCTATTTGCCATGTTTTCTGCCCTGGTTGATACTCTAAGATTCTCTCGGCGATTGTCGAGCGTGTTCCTGTTGATGTGGTCAACTTCTTTGTCGTCAGGGCAATTTGTGATTTCCCGGTGCATATAGATAGTCTTTACTTTACCGTCAACCTTTTTGCTCCTTGCCGCATAATAAGAGCCATAAGTATAGGTTTTGATTGTTGTTTTTTTCGCAAACCACTTATGCTTTGAAAGTTCTTCGTAGTCAGTAATGTCCACTATCGCCCACAAGTTCTGCGTCAAGGGTATCGTAATCATTGTTCTAATTGAGTCTTTTATCTATGCCTAATCTCGTTCCGAACTCGGCCATCTCGGCAATATTGCCCTGTATGTCTCTTAATATTCCCTCGAGAACTTTGTCGGTCTGGATTCGATTTTTAATATAAGCATCGATGCTTTCTCTTAAGCAAATAAGGTTCGCTGACAATATGCTTGCTGCTGGGTCTTGTAATGCAAGTTCTAAAACAGGGTCATCTTTAGATTGTTCGATGAGGCTGTCGACTCTGTCTGGGTCAAAGAAGAACAGCTTTTTGAGTTCTGATTTTTTGCTATCTGACAACATTTTATTCCTTTCCCCTGAGCTATTCGTTTGGCTAAGTCCTTAACTGAACACTTGTAAACTTTCAGCAGCTCCTTGATCACACCATAAGTCAATGTCTCTAAGTGCTGCTCGATTTCGGCGAGCGTGTCACCTGGAATCATGCTAAGCCTTTCCGATTTCTAATTTTTCTTTTCCATCTTGCCAATTGATGTATTCGTATTGCTTGAGCGAATCGAGCTTTTGTTCGATTTCCTGCCCTAATAAGGTCCGCAGATATTCCCTGTCCCTCGGCTCATTCGTATTGAATATGTATATCTCTTTAGCCTGGCTGGTCAAGAGCCGGTGGATTCCATAGGGACGCTGCGTTATCCCGATCAGCGTGATGTTTTTATGCCGGCCCCGCTGCACGATCGCTGCAAAGGTATCGCTGATTTGATATGATGTACAGTAGCAATCGATCTCCTCGACCAAAAAACAGCAATTGCCGAGCGTATAAACCAGCCCGCAGATCTTTTCGATCTCCGCATCCGGCTTTATCGGCCGATAGATTATCCGAAAATTTTGACGATAAACTTGCCGCCAAAATTCAAGGAGCCGTTCGTGTTCTTCTGTCCCAAAGATTACGCCGCCTTCGTACTCGCTCATTGTATCAAAGACCATAAGCCGCAGCTCTTTATCGATGAGCTTCTTTGCGAGATAAGACTTGCCGCTGCCCCGCTTGCCAAAAATCAGAATGATCTTTTTCTCGGTCAAATCTCAATCTCGCTCGTGTGTAAAGCTACGTCATTCAAAGCATTACGATAACAATGTATCTCGTTTTGCCAACTAATTTTCTCGAGCATAAGGTTTTCGTTAGTCTCAATTTTCGTGCTACGTTTAATTTCGTCATCGATCTGCTCAATCATTCTTTGAGCTTCATCAATTTTGTTGTTCAATCGATTTCTTAGACATTCGAGAGAATTCGAACGAATAATTTTTAATTTTGCCATTTTACACCTTTTCTGTTTCTATTTTTGACGGGAATTTGATATTGCCTCCTTGTGGCTGAGCCGGTGGACGTGGGCCTCCGTGCCCCTTATCGTCCACTTGTGCTCTGGAGGAGGCTTTGATTGCCTGAATTAAAAGCAACCTGGTTCGGAATATCCAGAAGCCGTTTATCGTCAGGGCGATCCAGGCATAAGCGATCGGCGGGATCTGCGGTAGATAAAAATCAACAAGCTGCTTAACCGGGACCGCCATTTGAGCAGCTTCTTTATTCGTAAGGGCGAGCTGCTCAACGCCCTGACTTATCGCCCATAGTTCAAACGGCAGCTTTATAATGCCGACCACGATTTCGGCCGATAAAACTTCCGGCTCCTCGGGCGGCGGCTGCTTGGGCGGCCGCCCGGGACCACGTCTCAGCTCATCACCGGCAAGCTGTGCATCGAGCATCTCTTCAAATTCCGTTATCTTCGGACCGGCTGTTGGATGAGGCGTTATCTTAGGCGGCTGCTTTGTTTCAGTCTTGGGCGGTTCTGCCGTTTGTTTGACTGCTTTCTTTTTTTTGATTTTTCGCTTTGCCATTTCTTTTTTCTCTCGACGAAATGTCCAATTGAATCACTGCATCTAAGTAAGAGTATTGATAACAACGGGTAAATCCGGGTCCGTCTTTTTGTAGTTCTGAAACGTTGCCCTTGAGGACTTTTTTGCCATTTATAATTAAAGTCAATTCGTAATCAGATTTTTTCATCATAGTAAACTATTATCCTTGTCCGGTTCCGGCTCTGGTTCAGGTTCATCTCCAGGCTCATCGCCTGGGATTAAGCTTTCAAGACGTTTGACGCGCTTCTGTAAGTCCTCGATAGGCCCGAGCTGCTTTACCTTAGCCCCCTCTTTTTTTGTGATAGTAAAAACTGCATCGCAGCTTTCACAGGTGATCTCGTTGCCGGACCGTGTTGCCGGCGAATGACAATTGGGACAAAGCGGATTTTTGAAATCTTCGTGTTCAGTCATCTTGACTCCTTTCTTTTTATTTTTTTGAAAGCAATTTTTCTTTTTCCTGCTTTACTCGAGTAGCTGTGTCGCATCGAGCCTGGTTCTCTTTAGTGAGCAGCGATTCGGCTCTTTTTGATTTTTTTGTGTTTGCCATGGGTCTGCGAATCGGCCGGGGCTTTCGCGGCTTGTGGCCCTTACTGTCCTCAATATCTGTCGGGATGGTCTCAAAATTTTCTGTGATGGCACCCTTATCAACCTCGATGCGATATATTTTCATAATATTGCAATGGCCAAATCGCATTCTTTCGTTGCCTATGTAAGTGATTCTAATCCACCGTCCCCATAAGTGATGCTCATTGATGGGTTTCCAGAGTATACCTGTTAATCGAATAGCAATAGTTACTTCTTCCCCATTTGCTGAATAAAAAGCTATATGTGCACACCTCGCTCTGTCATTCCTGTCTCGCTTATTACAGGGGCGCAGCCTGCCTTGTACTGAATCGCCGATTATTCGGAAGGTATGAATTGGGAATGGACAGCCACAAGTTTCATTAGAAAGAAAATTGTCGCTGCTTAAGTGTTTTTTAACTTCGTCCTCGTTAAGGACTTGCCATTTTCGCTCCGTCATTGCCAGGCCGCCTTTCGGGGCAGCTGAAGGACGGCCTCAATTCGAATACAAATTGTAACTGATCCGCGTCTGAGTGCAAGCCACAACTGTATCTTATCGTCCGTGGCATTGAAGACCAATCCTTCAGTGTCCAGGCCAATCAGCCATCCGTGACTGGTTGGCCATTTTTATTTTCATAAGAGCCGTTATTCGGACGCGGCTCACTTAAAATAGACTTTTAGAAACTTTCGTAAGTGCTTATTTTGTAAGGACTTACGCATAATATATGTTATGTTTCATTCGGATAATCCGAATAATTGTGAATTATTCATTTATCAATTAAAAACTTACGAATGAAATACAAACGATACCTATAAATCGGACGTTGTCAATAAAAACTTTAAATTTTTTGAAAATTTTTTGCCGAATGGCACCGGGCCGGTGCTCAGGTCGCGTCCCCGCGTTGCCCTATCCCCCGACCCGGTACGTTGCAGTTTAGGTTTTTGCCGATTGGCTGTCAAGCGAAAAATCCAAAATCCGCAGGATTTTTTTAAAATACTCTTGCCGGCATTTTTTGGGGATTTTTTACTTGACACAAGGAAGCGGCCGTGCTAAAAAATGCCGGCTTCCTTGTCTAGGGAATCCCAAAC
>JBAQFY010000140.1:0-13929 GCA_049287505.1 Sedimentisphaerales bacterium
GGGGTAAATCCACGTGGTTTATTCATAATAGGCCCGCACCAAAACAGTAACCCTTCTTGTGCACCCCGCACCATAATAGTCCTGCCGTTTTGGTGCGGGATGTACAATCCAACGCCAATATTTAATATTACTGCTCTTTGAGGCCTAAATCAAGGAAAAACCAACTATTCTGTCACATGTAATTTGAGGGATTGTCATTCCGAGCGAAGCGTAGCGGAGTCGAGGAATCTATTTTAAAAGCACCCTCGGCCCTTCGGCTACACTCAGGGCAAGCTTTTTTTCGCTCGGGGTGACGATCCTACATAAAATAGCAATCCATCAATACATCTATGACAGAGCACTAAGGTGCTACGGCACAGTTGTAAATGCAAATATCATCAATCAGGCCCGAGAAGAAACCATCTGCATCAAGATTTTTCCCGGCACCAAAGTGCAGACCACCATCTGAAGGCATCCCCGCCGGCACATCAGAATCCTTGGCAACCTCTACTCCATCTGCATAAAGGTGCCTGAGCGAGCCGTCCCATACCAGAGCTATGTGGTGCCACTGTCCATCGGTGACAACGGCTTCCGACCGCAGGGAAGGTTGGGGAGACATCAAGCCGGTCATAAGTTTACCGGCTGACATATCCGTACCGAGCCAGGTTGCTCCCGGCCCGATACTGCCATCACTCTGAGATACGATTACCTTTCCTTCGGTGCCCGTTTTAATCCATGCAAAAACACTGAACGCACCGTCCTGGGGGTTCAGAACAAAAGGCGTGCTAATGTAATCATCGGCCCCATCAAATTCGAGCCCCCCGGCCATCTTACCGCCGGCAGGCTGCCAGAGCGGGTTACCGTGGACAGTGCCATCGTAGCCACCGATGCTGTCTTTGGCGATAGTACCTTCTTTCTCATCGAGCTTCCAGTGCGCCAGGAGGCGATAATCCGTCAGCCAATGTTCAACAAAAACAGCGAGGTCCTTCAAATCCACTTTACCGTCGCCAAGAGGTGCCGGAGCAATGTCAACTTGAGGTTGGTTCTGGAGCCAGAATTGGCCAATCTTGCAAAAATCCGTCAGGTCCACCTTTCCATCCCGGTTAAAGTCAACCACCGGCTCTATTGAAACCTGCCACAGGTCCCAGCTACCTAACCCGCCGGGCCGGTCGGACTCGAAGAGAAGCGTCCGTCCGTCAGCAGAAATGCAAGGCCAATCCTCATCATCGGAGCTGTTGACTGCTGAGCCGAGTTTCACGGGTGTGCCCCAGGCGTCTTGCGTCGTTTCGCGCCTGGTCATATACAGGTCGCACAAAACACTGCCATCAAGCTGGTTTGAGCCGAAGAAGAGCGTCAGGCCGTCAGATGAGATATTCGGCCTGGCCTCCCAAAGCGAGCTGTTGACCGTCCGCCCAAGGTTCACCGGCTTGCTCCAATCACCATTTATTGTTGCCCGCGTAGTTACCCACAGGTCGGTTTCACCATAGCCGCCGGGGCGATTAGAGCCAAAGTAGAGCGACAGTCCGTCTGCCGAGATGCTCGGGCCATCGTCATCATATTGTGAGTTCACAATCGGCCCAAGGTTCACCGGCACATCCCAGTCTTCATCCGTCGTGTTCCGCCTTGCCACCCAGAGGTCGAAATCACCTGAGCCTTCGGGATAGTCGGATGCAAAAAAGAGCGATAATCCGTCTGCCGAGATGTTCGAATCGAATTCCTCATATTCCGTATTCATAATCGGCCCAAGATTCACAGGCGCACCCCAGTCCTCGTCCGTCGCCTTGCGAGTTGCTACCCATATATCGAAACCACCAAAGCCCTCGAAGCGGTCGGAGTCGAAGTAGAGCGACAGGCCATCAGCCGAAATGCACGCCCTGGCCTCAGCGGCCCAACTGTTGATGACCGGCCCAAGATTAGCCGGGGCACTGAAAGTGAACTCGGCAACGGCATGCCTTGCACCGACCACACAGGCGAGGACAAATCCGAGCGATACCAAGCTAATTTTAGAATCAACCAATTTCATCGTACCGTTCCTTATCCGCCCATCAGGACAATGGAAAACCCAGCATAGAAAACAAGCGATACTTTTTGGCTGGATTAAATCGGTCGGCTAAGGACCTTGTAGCAAATATACTGACAATATAACTGCCCGCAGGGACAAAAGTAATGTAAAGCTGTAAATCCATCTTTTCGCATCCTCAGGCGATATTGTAGTATATCTAATCCGGAGAAAAACATCAAGGGAAAAGTGAAAGATTTGGCGGATGGCAGATGAATCGTAGTCATAGATAATTTGCCGCACAATAACTATACCAGAAAATGACGGGAGTATAGACGAAACTTCTTATCAATAATTCTCCCCGACCTTCGGGACTATTATCAGAATTGGTGCAACTTGACATCAGCGTAAGAATAAAGTAAAAAGGTGCGTATAAATAGAGGTCTTTTGGCACAAATTATGAACATAATCGCAGTAGATATCGGCAATACGAATATTAGCATCGGGCTTTTTCTGGACGGCGTAGAGCAGTTTATAAAATCCATCCCCGGCGGCTCGCTAACAAAGTTGAAGAATTGTTTAAAATCGGCCTGGGGGAAAATCCCCATAGCTGAAAGCTCGAAAGAGAATAAACGCGACGGCGTAATCGTCGTCAGCAGTGTAAAACCGGACTGGACCAGACTCGTCCGGCAGATAGCAAAGGATGAGCTCGGCGAAAAGGTCTATATCATAGGCAAAGACATACCCCTGCCAATGACTCTCTGGGTGGATGAGCCGGGCAAGGTCGGCACCGACAGGGTAGTCTCGGCGGCAGTGGCCTATTCTGTAGTAGAAGGTGCGGTTGTAGTTGCGGATTTCGGCACGGCTATCACAATCGACCTTATAGATGAAAATGGTATTTTTCTCGGCGGCGTTATCGGCCCGGGTTTTGAAATCAGCGCAAAGGCCCTGAAAGAAAATACAGCCCAACTGCCAAAAACAAAAATCACCAGGCCGAATGAACCATACGGTAAAAATACCGCAGAGGCCATAAACTGCGGGTTGTATTATTCTGCTATCGGAATGTTGGAAGAGGTTATCAGGCGTTACGCAGAAAAAATCGGCAGATGGCCGCAAACAATCGTTACCGGCTCGGCCGCAAAAACCATAAAGGAGGACTGCGATTTCATAGACTCCTTCGTGCCTAACCTGGTTGTCAAAGGTATCGTCCTGGCCTACAAAAAATATATCGAAGAAAAAGCTAAGTCTGTCTGACCCGTTTGTTTTGAGTAATGTCCACCCGGTAAAGAGAGGAGTCCGGTTTCTAATCTTGAGCTTCTTATGAATACTTTTGCAGCAGTAATGACAGGCAAAGGCACCGGTGCAATATCGACCGTCCAGGTCTTCGGCGATTCAGCCGAGGCAGTCGTTAAAAAAATATTCAAGCCGGTTGGAACAAAACCAGTGAAATTCAATGCCGGCGAAATTCTGCTCGGCATAATTACCGACGGCAATGAAACCATCGACCAGGTTACTATCGGCTGTGAGCAGGCCAATAGTGTTGCAATAAACTGCCACGGCAATCCTCTTATCGTTGCCGATATAATGCAACTGCTCCAGCGCCGTGGAGCTACGCTGCTGACCGCAGAGGCGCTTTTAACAAAAATCATCTCCGCACAGAAACCCATCAACACAATCGTAGTCGAAGCTAAGCTTACCCAGTTGAAGGCCAAAACCATCGAGGGCACAAAAATAATCAAAAATCAAATCGACGCCGGGTTAAGCAAAAAAGCACAAATTTGGCTTAAGAATATAAACGAAACCTCTCTGGATAAAACTAAGGCCGAAGCAATCCGGATATTGCAAAAAAGTCAAACCGCGAAGCTTATCATTTATGGCTGCACGGCAGCCCTGATAGGTCCGCCCAACAGCGGTAAAAGCACACTTCTGAATTGTCTGGCCGGCCGACAAAAAGCAATAGTTACCGACATCAAAGGCACAACCAGAGACTGGGTCGAAGCTGTGTGCCGAATCAGCTCTCTTTCTCTGAAGTTAATCGATACAGCAGGAATAGATGAAAAACTCCCCGCACCCAAGGATACTATTGAAAAAGCCGCTCAGAAAAAAAGCGTTCAGGTTTTAGAGCAGGCGGACCTCGTCCTGCTCGTTCTGGATAATAGCCAAGCAAATGACCTCCTTGATGAGGGTCTTCTTGAAAAATTCGCCAAGAAGAAAGTCCTCACAGTCTTAAATAAATGCGATTTGCCTGCCAAATTCGATATCAGCAAACTGCCTGAAATTCTGTCGAACACCATCAAGATAAGCGCAAAAGAAGGCACCGGAATCGAGAACCTGCTCGAAAAAGTCCGGCAAGTTTGCGGTGTCGCAGACTTCGATTTGAAAACTGCTGTTTGTTTCACAGACCGGCAGGAAAACCTTCTGCAGCAATTAACAAACATCAAATCCAAACAACAGGCGTCTTCAATCATAACAGAGTTGTTAAACGGCAAGATCGATTGAGATTGCTTCGCTTGCAATGACAGGGAAGGATGTTTGCAATGATGTGGAGAGGTGTCCAGTATGACATGATACGTTTGTCATTGCGAGGAGCGCAGCGACGAAGCTATCTAAATCGTAAATGATAATGTAATATGGCTCAATATTGGGGGGTACTTAATAACAAATGTAGGCAGCACGGTGCTCTATACTGGCGTAACAAATAATCTTCGTAAAAGGATTATGGAACACAGAGAAAAAAAGGGCTCGAAATTTACAAGCACGTACAACGTTACGAAGCTGGTTTATTACGAAAGTTTCAATTACATTCAGGATGCTATTGTCGCTGAAAAGAAAATCAAGGCAGGTTTACGTGCCAAGAAAATTCAACTAATAGAAAGTGTAAATCCTCAAGGGCAAGATTTATATGAGCACGCCTTGGATTGAGATTGCTTCGCTTCGCTCGCAATGACAGCTTGGCGTTACTTTGTGTCATTGCGAGGCCTGCAAAGCAGGCCGCGGCAATCTCTTTGCCTTGCGATTAGAGTTGTTAAATGGTCAGCTTCGTGTATAATCTTCATCTATGGCCTTAAATACCGAAAAACTGACGCCTGCGATGAAGCAGTTTCACAAGTTCAAGCAAAAACATCCCGACTGCATACTGTTTTTTCGTATGGGCGATTTCTACGAGACCTTTTACGAAGATGCCAAGACATGCTCAAAGGTCCTCGGTCTGACTTTGACCAGCAGAAGCAAAGGCGATAATCCCATACCGCTGGCCGGCGTGCCGTATCATGCCGTTGACGGGTATCTGAAAAAGATGTTACAGGCCGGCTATAGAGTGGCGGTCTGCGAGCAGGTCGAAGACCCCAAAACCGCAAAGGGCGTCGTCAAACGAGATGTCGTGCGAATCGTAACCCCCGGCACGCTGACGGATGATATGCTGCTCACCGCCAAAGAGGACAATTTCCTCTGTGCCGTAAGTCTGGGGACAAAACACAGTGCAGCTATAAGCTGGGTCGATATTTCGACCGGGCACTTCTTCGTACAGGAGCTGCCCGAAGAAAAGCTGCTCGATGAGCTGCTGCGATTGTCGCCGGCTGAATGTCTGCTCGCCGACAGACGCGGTGAGCTGTTTGAAGCCGAGATAAAAAAGCTCATCAGGGACATCACGCAACTGACCAACGCCATCGTAACTGAACGTCCCGGCTGGTACTTCGATTCTTATCAGGCAAGGCAGCGCCTGCTGAAGCATTTCGGCATAGCTACGCTCGAAGGCTTTGGCATCGGTGAAAATGAGGATGGTCTTATTTGCCCGGCCGGTGCTATCATCGAATACCTCAACGAGACACAAAAAACCACGCTCGGCCATATCCGGAATTTGAAAAAAATCAGTCGTCAGAACTTTCTGCAAATCGACCCGGCCAGCCTGCGGAGCCTGGAAATCCTGCGGACCATTCGCACCGAAAGCAAAAAGGGCTCACTGCTGGACTGTCTCGACGAGACTTTGACCGGTATGGGCGGCAGGATGTTCCGGAACTGGCTGTGTATGCCTTTGTGCGAGCTTGGTACTATCGAGCTGCGGCAGGATGCCATCGAAGAAATCAAAGATGCCGCTGACAAATTAGCTGAGGTTCGCAGATTGCTCTCGAACATATCCGACACCGAGCGAATCGCCGCTCGCATCAGCACGTTCCGGGCAAGTCCGAGAGATTTTGTTGCCCTTGCAGCCACACTGCGGCAGATACCTCTGCTGCGAGGAATCCTGCAGCAATTCAGCGCCGACCTGCTTATGCGATTAGCCGGCCAATGCGACAGTATGGACGAATTAGCCGACCTGCTCGAATCTGCGATTGTGCCGGAACCGCCATCGCATCTTCGCGACGGCGGCGTGATAAAAACAGGCTTTTCCGAAGAGCTCGACCGGCTGCGCTCAATCTCCAAGGACGGCCAAAGCTGGCTGAAAAATTATCAGAAAGGCGAGATCGAGCGGACCGGCATCAGCAATCTTAAAATCGGCTACAACAAGGTCTTCGGCTACTATATCGAGATAAATCGCTCAGCAGCCGATAAGGTCCCCGCCGACTACGTCCGCAAGCAGACAATCAAAAACGCCGAGCGCTACATCACTGAGAAGCTCAAGGAATACGAGACCCAGGCGCTCAGCGCCGAGGAAAAGGCGCTCGAATTAGAGCAGCAGCTCTTTGACCAGCTCCGCCGTCAATCCGCCCAGTACGTAAGCCGACTCCAGGGGCTTGCCGATGCTATTGCTCAATGCGATTGTCTGACAGCCCTGGCATATCTTGCCAGACGCCGAAACTACATCCGCCCAAAAGTAACCGGCGGCGGTGAGCTTATTATCCACGAAGGCAAACATCCGGTGTTGGCTGAAACGCTCGGCCCGGAGTTTGTGCCGAACGATATCGAGCTCGGCAACAGTGCCGGCGATATCCTAATCATCACAGGCCCGAATATGAGCGGCAAAAGCACTTATATCAGACAGGTTGCCCTGCTGGTCCTGATGGCACAGACCGGCTCATTTATTCCCGCCAAAGACGCCGAGTTCGGTCTGGTCGATAGAATCTTTACCCGCGTGGGGGCTTCGGATGAATTGGTTCGCGGCCAATCAACGTTTATGGTCGAGATGACCGAAACGGCCAACATCATCAACAATGCAACCGATAAATCGCTTGTCATACTTGATGAGGTTGGACGCGGGACGAGCACGTATGATGGGCTGTCTTTAGCCTGGGCGATTACCGAACATATCGCAAATAAAATAAAATGCCGAACGCTTTTTGCCACACACTATCACGAGCTGACCGAATTAGCCGAGCTGTTTGCCAACCTTAAAAACTGCAATGTCGCCGTCCGCGAATGGATGGACGAGGTCGTATTTTTGCATAAGATTCTGCCCGGCGGAACCGACAAGAGTTACGGCATCCACGTGGCCAAATTAGCCGGTGTGCCCAAAACTATCATTGAACGCAGTAAAGAAATCCTGGAAGAGCTTGAAAGCACCTTCCAGAAGGAGGCCACCGGCGAGCATCTTTCCCGTCATAAAACAAAAGAGCCGGACAAAGACACCCTCTTCGTTGAGAAACATAAATCCGTATTGGAAAAACTTGCTTCGACCGATGTGGATAATCTTACGCCGATTGATGCGATAAATTTGCTTAACAAAATAAAACAAGAAATCAATGAAACGTAACGGTAAAACACCGGCAAAACGAGCAAAATTATCCGATGGGGAGTTGTGCAAGGCTGTAAAGCAAAAATCCAGTGTCAGAGAGGCTCTCATAATCTCGCCTTCCCAGGTCGAAACCGCTGCCTGGGTTCGGCTCAAATGCCAGTTTGGATGCGATGGATATGGCCAATGTCTGGTTTGCCCACCTTATACGCCAACCCCGCAGCAGATGCGGGAGGTCCTGGATGCATACAGCCGGGCGGTGCTGATACATTTTACTCCGGAGGCCGAGATAAAAGCGATAGTGGCTGACATCGAGCGGGAATTTTTTCTTCGCGGTGCCTGGAAGGCTTTTGGGCTTGGTGCCGGGCCGTGCTATTTCTGTGAAGAATGTAACGTAGAAGAACAGTGTCGTTACCCGCAGCGCGCCCGACCGGCGATGGAGGCCTGTGGAATCGATGTCTTCTCCACGGTGAAAAAGGCGGGCTTTCCCATAGAGGTGGTGCGAACAACACGCCAGTGCCCAAATTATTACGGGCTGATACTTGTCGATTAGTTCATTTCAATATAATATAGTTGCATACGTGGAAAAATCATTTTGTGCATTTTGTGCGTTGCTTTTTTGAAAAACTAATAAACTCTTTTGTAAAGAAAGGGGGAAATGCTATGAAACATTCGACAAAAACAAAGCTGGTCGTTTTGTGCGGTCTTCTGTTATTGCTGTCCGGCTGCTCGGAGGTAGCAATCACCGGCAGAAAACAGTTTAATCTCGTTCCCGACTCGATGATAAATTCGATGGCTTTCCAGTCCTACAGTGAAATCCTTGCCCAAAGCAAGCTCAGTAAAGATTTCAGCAAAACCCAGATGGTCAAGCGGGTCGGGAGCAGAATTCAAAAGGCAGTAGAACAGTATTGCATCAAAAACGGCCTGGAAGACCGATTAACAGGATACCAGTGGGAATTCAATCTCATCGAAGATGACGCGTTAAACGCCTGGGCAATGCCGGGCGGAAAGATGGTCGTTTATACCGGCCTGCTGAAGGTAACGCAGACGGAGGCCGGCCTGGCAACGGTCATCGGCCATGAAATCGGACACGTTTTTGCAAAGCATGGAGCCGAAAGAATGACGCAGGGCCTTCTTGTAGATTTAGGGGGAACGGCCTTATCGGAGGCCCTGGCAAACAGACCCGCGCAGACAAAGAGTCTGTTCAATCAGTCCTACGGCATAGGCACGCAGCTCGGCGTATTGCTCCCGTACAGCAGGGTGCACGAGAACGAGGCGGACCATCTGGGACTGATATTTATGGCGATGGCCGGCTACAACCCGAACGAGGCCCTGAGCTTTTGGCAGAGATTGGCCGCGGCAAAACAAGGCCCTCAACCGCTGGAGATATTGAGCACGCACCCGGCTGATTCAACCAGACTCAGTAACATTCAGAGATTGCTCTCCGAAGCAATGCAATATTACCGCCAGCCATAAAAGGAAAAGTAATAATTCTTGTTTGTCCAAATAATAAATAGCCAATTGTAAATATCGTAGATCCGCCGTCTTTTGGCGGAGTAAATTGAAAGGGCAGCCTCGACCGATATCAACCGTTTCACGCCAAAAGAAGCGATAATTCTGCTCGTGGAAATCAGAAAGGAAGTCGAAGCTGGCAATTGTAATACACAGCTTCTTCGTATATAATAAAACAGAAAGAAAAGACTAATCTATGATAAGTAATGAAACATTACTTAAGGTCAGGGAACGGCTGGTCGAGGGCTTTGCCCCCAGCCGAATTATCCTTTTCGGCTCGCAGGCAAGGGGCACAGCCGATGACCGCAGCGACGTTGACATCCTGGTCGTGTGCTCATTCAAGGGCAAACGCCGTCATTTAATGCTCAAAATGGATAGGGCCTTGGACGGCTTGGATAATGCGTTTGACGTACTAATTTTAACCCCCGAAGAATTCCGGCGAGATTCTCTAATTCCGGGAACTGTAGGAAGATACGCTTACAAGGAAGGGAAAGTCCTTTATGAGCGAAATTGAGCAGGAAATTCTAAAAAAGGTGATGCAATGGCTAAGTCTCGCCGACGAAGACTTGAAGTTAGCTTCTCACGCACTTGGCCTTGGTGCTCAGAGCCCTTATCGTTTAATCGCCTATCACGCTCAGCAATGTGCCGAAAAGTGCCTTAAAGCTTTTTTGGTTTATCATAATGTGGATTTCCCGTACACTCATAATATCAGAAGGCTGCTGAAATTTTGCGCAGAATATGCAGAGTGGGCAGGCACCCTCAAAGATGCGGAAGAACTGACACCCTATGCCATTACGGCTCGTTATCCTGGAGAGGATGAACATGTATCAGAAGCCGAGGCGAAAAGAGCGATCGAGCTTGCCCGGCAAGTCCGGGAGCAGGTAAGGAAAGCACTCGAACAGCTCGGCCTGAAATTGCCAGAATAAACACCAGAGAAAAACTCACCTGTTCTGACATCAACAATTTAATACAGATTGAATCGATTAACCTTCTCAATCGGATAAAAAATTTGACGAATAGTAAAATATTAATATGGGTGGTTCGCCAACGACATACGAAATATTTAATCTTGAGACGCCTCAGTAGGTTGCGAACCTCGTTTTTCAATAACCTTTTCTATTGCCCTCTCCAGATGCGAATGAAATTTATAATCACTGATAGTTTTCTGCCAAGTGCTAATTCCCCTGGCCGGATCACGTTTAAACCAATCTTGTGCGTTTAGCAATATATCAATCGCACCTATACGAACATTGTCAGTTTCGACAATTGAGTATTGAGACTTCTGGGCAAGTAAGAGTTTTACGATGAGAGGAAATACAAAAGCCGCCATCAATGAGTGTTCCAGATCATTCCACCCCCAACTCCTTCTCATAGGGTCATCTCCATGCGTATAATCATTTCGTAATTGATAGAGCTCCTGAATCCATTTTCTGTGAAGGAACCACTGTTCCTCTATTTTTTCCTTGCCACTTGTTAGCTTGATGTCGTTGATACGTGAGCAGTTGTTAACTATTACAGATCCATAGCCATCAAGCAATGTATCAATTTTACAGGCTAAGTCATTGGCTCCCTGACATCTCGAAAACAATTGTTCAAAGGCTGAAACCATTAAAACAATCTCTCGCTCAATAGAATTTCTATGAGAATCGCTACAGGCCAAATTATAAAGCCATATACTTTGCATCAATCTTCTGGCAAGTGGCTCCCTTTCCTCAAGAACGTAACCTAATGAAATTAATAAGGCATCATCAAAGACAGGAGCATCTCTATTAGCACATTCCAGCGGCATAGAGAACTTGACCTCACCATGCTTTCGACCCATTAAATAAAAACACCCATCCCGTCGTCTGGTCATTATACGTATGAATTCACTGTCTTTTTTAGAAAACTCCTGTAATACAATTTCGAAATAAGAACTATTAGTGTAACTACCAATCTGAACACAGAATTTGTTTTTTGCCAATCCAGCGAAAGCAAGCATATGTGCAGCATTTCTCATGAGACGAACATCTACGGCACTACTGCATGGATCCTTTTCATCTATGTAAACTAGAGCACATTCGTTTATGATTTCGCCTCTTATATCTCGATAGCTAGACAATATGCGGTTTATTTCTTCCTTGAAGGAATTGAAAACACATTTGGGATCTCCGGATTGAATCGAATAAGGTGTAAAAAACAAATCCTTAATTTTAACCGGATTTCGAAGCTTCCGCCAAGGCAAGAGAACTAAAATCTTGCCTTCTCTCAGCGGCCGTTGCTGCGTTTCGGGTTCGCTCATCTCCTAATCCTCTAATGACTTTTCAAGATAATATTATCTGCCTTTATAATCTTTGCGTCAAGTGTATTGTTGGAAAATCATGTCCCAAGGCCCAACCTTTCAAATGATTAATGGTTCCGCTAAAAGACGGCGGATCTGCGATATTGACGATTGATTATTGATTACTAATTATTGATTAATTGGGATGATGAGTATTGGTTTGTTTTTCGAGCTTTACCAGATGTTTTTTTAGGAATTTTTCGGTGGCCTTTACGGTTTCTTCCTTGACGGTTCGCGGGGCTTTTTTAATAAAAAATCATCCCTACCTATTTGTAACCACTTACTTTATAAATATTTAACTCATATTATTGTTCGTTAACCATGACATTGCAGGTTAACATAGGTTAACCTCTACAATAAAAGTTAACGCAGGTTAATCTAGCCAATCGAAGTTAACATAAAACACCAAAATAAAATTTTAATGTGGAAATCCTTTGTCCCGATGCTGCTGTGTGCTTTGAGCTGCAACCGAGGCGGCGAGGGCGGCCGTCGAGAAACAAATCTGGAGATTGTAACCACCGCAGGGGCCGTCAACATCGAGAACCTCGCCTGCGAAAAATAAGCCCGGGCAAAGTTTTGACCCCATAGTCTTAGGTTCAATTTCTTTCAGGCTTACACCGCCGCGGGTTACAGTCGCTTCGGCAATCGGTCTGGTACGCAGGATTGAAAGAGGCAGGGTCTTGATGGTCGCAACCAGCTTTTTCCGAACATCTTTTTTGAGCCGGCCCGCCGGAAGCTCATAATCACAGCCTGCCTGCTTGCACAGAAAGGCTGCGAGGCGATTTGGCAGGAATTCAGCGAGTATATTAACGATTTTCTTCCTGGGATTTGCGCTCAGAAGAGCGGTAATTTCCTTATCAAGACCGGACTGTTCAAGGCGCGGTGCAAGGTCCAGAGTAACTTCGATTGGAGCTTTTTCAGCGGGAAGATAATCGGTCAGGTGCCGGCTCATATCGAGCACCGCCGGGCCGCCAATGCCGTCATCAGTGAAAATTAGCGCTCCGGCGGTGGTAATCTTTTTATTATCGATGTGTGCCGAGATTCTGACATCTTCAACAGGCGTGCCTGCAAGTTGTGCGGGCCAATCTTCCTTTGTTACCAGAGGCACCAGTGAGGCTTTTGTCTCGACGATACTATGTCCAAACTTTCGAGCGAAGTGGTAGCCGTCACCTGTGCAGCCTGTCCGGGGCCAGGAAAGGCCGCCTGTTGCAATAATAACTTTTTCGGCACGGACCGGTTCTTTGGGAATATGAACTATAAACGTATCGGCCTGTTTTGTAATATTGCCGGCGCGGCTGCCATAGAGAAAATTTACACCGAGCTTTTTGGCCCGCTTTACAAGAGCATCTCTGACATCGGAGGCGCGGTCGCTGGCGGGGAAAATGCAGCCATCTTGTTCGGTCCTGATTTTAAACCCCAGAGAAGCGAAAAAATCCAGCACACCTTGTGGTGAAAACTTATACAAGCAATAGCTCAGGAATCTGCCCTGTGGTGGGCCGAGCGTTCGGACAAGCTCGGTGGGGTCGGCCTTATGTGTGAGGTTGCAGCGGCCTGCTCCCGTGAGCAGCAGCTTTCGGCCGGGGGTTGTGTTTGCCTCGATTACTGTTGTATGAGTATCGGCCTGTGCCGCAAAAATCGACGCTGTAAGACCCGCCGGTCCTGCCCCAATTATACAGACTTCTGTTTCCATAAAGTTTTTCGCAGGGAAAGTTTTAATCTATAAATCTAATGAGTAGGAACCATCCTGTCAAACAGCAGAAAAAGTAGTTTCTCGAAATTCATTGCTTATTGCTCGTAACTTCATATCCGTAGCTTGTGACTCTTCGGGCGGTTTTATTGAGGGCCTCCGGGCTTTCTGTGGTGGTTAATCTTTGACTTTGTATATTTGCTCTTCCTGGCCCCAATAGAATATGTTTTTGTTTGCTTCCCACCAGCTCTGTCACAGTTGCTCTGTGAGCACAAAGGCTCGCTGGACAAGTGCTACGTTGGCATCCGACGGCTGGGACATTATCCAATCCTTCCAGTCCTGCTCGATTCTTGGAATGGATTTGCCATAAACATTCTGGAGCGTTACCCGGCCGGTAGGGTCGTTGGTCTGTTCAGCCATCTGCCCAACGAAATTTTTGAAACGTCCCTTTTTGTGAAGAAACAACATCAATTCAAATAGTCAAAAAAGCCCTCAAGAAAATGTTCTTAGTAATCAAGCAAACCAAAGTCAATATCGGTGTAAATATGAAAATGCTCGGGTTTTCGCTGGGTCGATAAGATTTCCGGTTGTTTCCTTAGGCTGTATCTATTGCCGTTTCTAAAAAGTGAGTGTAACATTCTATACCTGCTGTCATTCCGACCGAAGGCACGGCTTTGTCGTGCCGAAGCGGAGGAATCTGGTTTTCGATATAGACGTTATAAATCTTTTCCCGTTGGCACGAGCCGTTTCAACTCTTCAAACCAGTT
>JBAQFY010000141.1:0-5819 GCA_049287505.1 Sedimentisphaerales bacterium
GGAAAAAGGTTATAAAAGTTTTCGAAGCTAAAAATTTGAATTGTTTGGAATTGATGAATGATAATAAGGTTCTTATCATCGGCACTCAGGATGGGTACATCGAATTAGATGCAGATTCCTTTCGTGAACAATCAGCTCTGCAAAAAGAATTGCCCTGGACCGACATACGTTGTGTGAAGCAAATCGGTGAAAAACTCTGGTTTGGAACGTCCAGAGGAGCTTTTGCCCTGCATAGTGATGGTCGGATAGATTATTATGCCTCGAAACGCTGGCTTGTGGATGATACAGTCATCGATATATCAAAAGGCACGGATGATTGTGTGCTGGTTCTTTGCCCAGGTGGGCTTAGCATTATTCACTTCGAAATGATGACCCTTGAGCAAAAAGCGGAGCATTTTGATAGACTTACGCGAAAACGTCACGTGCGGTACGGTTTGAACAGCGCGCTTACTCTATCCAAGCCCGGTGATTTATCAACGGGAACACTCATCGACCAGGACAATGATGGCCTATGGACATCTATGTATCTGGCTGGGGAGCTTTTCCGTTATGCCGTTACCAAATCAGAGGACGCTTTGCAGAATTGCTATGAGTCCTTTGAGGCGATGGAACGTTTGACCTATATCAATCCGCTGGAGGGTTTTCCTTCCCGGTCCTTTGAACGCTCAGGTTATCAATTAGCGGACAAGTCCCGATGGCAACCCGCTGAGGACCGAACCTGGGCCTGGAAGGCTACCACCAGCAGCGATGAGATAGTAGGCCACTTTTTCGTTTACTGTATTTTTGCAGAAATTATTCCCGACGAAAAATGGCGTAACCGGGCAATCACCCTGATGGACAAGATTATGAACCATATTGTGCAGAATGACTGGTACCTTATCGATTACGATGGCAAGCCCACTCTCTGGGGCAAATGGAATCCGGATTATGTCAACCAATTTCCAAAACAGGTCGGCGACCGCAGACTTAACTCTGTCGAAATTATTGCATTCCTCCAGACGGCATATCATTTTACGGACAAAGAAATCTACAAAGAGAAGGCTTTTGAGTTAATGGAAAAATACGGGTACCTGGATAATATCATGATACCTATATCGAAGATAGGCATGGTTCCAGGTATCGACCTCACTACTGAATGGAATCATTCTGATGATGAGCTGGCTTTTCTAAGCTATTGGAATTTGTATAAATATGCATTTACGGACGAGCTGCGTGAAAAATATCGCCGGGCAATTAGAGACCACTGGGAAATCGAACGACCGGAAAAACATCCTTTGTGGAATCTTATTTATGCCGCGACCGGAGCAGCAGACTTTGATATGGAAGAGACCGTCTGGAGCTTGAAGGAATTTCCGCTGGATACCATCGGCTGGTCCGTCCGGAATAGTCATCGCAAAGATTTGAAATTTATACCCCCCAATTTTCGTAATCAAACCACAAGCAATGTCCTGCCGCCGGATGAACGCCCTATGAGCAAATATAACGCAAACCACTTCCGCTTAGACGGCGGCGAAGGTGGGCATCGCGAATATAGCGGCGACATATTCCTTTTGCCATATTGGATGGGAAGATATCTACAGATAATTAGATGAACACCGCCCGTCAAAGACGGGACGGGGTGAATTGAGGCTGTTATTAAGAGGATATCGATGACTTTTTCAATTCAGAATGAGTTCTGCAAAATAAGGAGATTTTTGTTGTGCTAAGTGGCATCGATTATTTAGTGGTTATTGTGTACTTGGTCGGCATCATGCTGATAGGGATCTACTTCCGAAAGTTTATTCACTCCTCTCAGGATTACTTTCTCGCGGGCAGGGCCCTGCCGTTCTGGGCAATCGGAATGTCGATTGTAGTCTCGGACATCGGGGCACAGGATTTTGTGGGTGTTTCGGGCCAGGCGTACCGATATGGGATTGCTGTGGGCAACTTCGATTGGATTGGCTCAGTGCCGGCCATGCTGCTGGCGGCATTCATCTTTATCCCTTATTTCTGGAAGGCGGGGCTCTATACCATTCCGGAGTATTTAGGCAAACGCTACAACGATTACGTTCGTGCTCTGGCTTCGGTAACCTGGATCATTTTCTTCGCCTTTAATCTCGGGATTATTTTTTGGGCCAGTGCGAAACTGCTGTACACCTTAATGGGCTGGCCTTATTGGCAGTCAATTATTGTCACAGCGGTTGTTGTTGGTGTTTATACGTTTTGCGGTGGGCTGACCGCCGTTGTGCTGACCGACGTTATTCAAATGGTGATTATGTTTGTAGGTGGGGCTGTCGTTGTGATTCTCGGATTCTACCGCGTTGGGGGCTGGGATGGTCTGGTGGACAAGATTACCGCCCAGGGAATTTCTTACCGTGATTGTTTTAGGCTCATCCAGCCGGCAAATACCAAAACTCCCTTTCCCTGGACAGGAATCCTTTTTGGCCTCACATTTGTGATGGCTAATGCTTATATGATTGGCAACCAGGCGATTGTGCAGCGGTGTCTCGGGGCCAAAAGCGAATGGGACGCCAAGGCCAGCATGCTCTGGGGGGCGTTTCTGAAAATGTTTATACCCGTGCTCGTATTATTTCCGGGCTTGATTGCTATCGTTTTACATCCGGGCTTGGAAGATGGCGATAACGCTTTTGCTTTGTTGGCCAAAGAATTGCTTCCTACCGGCTGGGGGTTAGTAGGATTGTTGTTTGCTGCCCTTTTGGCTGGCTTAATGTCGAGTATTGATTCGATACTTAACTCTACTGCAACTTTGTGGACTAAGGATATTTACGAAAAATATATTAGAAAGGATGCTTCCGATAGACATTATTTGATAGTGGGCCGAATGGCGACCATTGTATTATTAGTTTTCGGAGTGATTACTTCACCGGTAAGTCAGTATTTTGAAGGGATATATGTTGCCGTACAGACTTTCCTGTCTTTTTTTCAGGGGCCTGTCTTTTCGGTTCTTATGTTAGGTATTTTTTGGCGTCGCACTACGCAGTGGGGCGGACTGCTCGGCTTGCTGGGCGGAATTATGGTTTCGGCTTTATTATTCGCATTTAAAGGGTATTTGTTTAAAATCCAGAACCCGTTTCTTTATGTTTCCTGGTGGTCATTTTTAGCCGGACTTGTCATTGCTACTGTGGTCAGTTTATTCACTCAGCCGCATCCGGAAGAACGGCTATATGGATTAGTATATCGGCTGGCAGAACGAAAAAAGATCCTATGCGGTTGTTAGAAAGTTTTTATACAATCAAAACAGTTTGTCATTCCCGCGAAAGCGGGAATCCAGAAATAATACGATTGGAGGCGAAGCCTCAATCAGATTATTGTCCAAAGACTTATTCAAGGTAGCTTAGCATAGATTAGGAGTTAAGCGGAATGCTGAAAGCCATAACGTATATTCTTAATTTTGAATGGTTGGCCGGTGTGTCAATCGGTGCTGCCAAGAACGTTTTTCTTGCACTGTACGTCTTGATAGGAGTTTTAGTTTTACTGATTCCCAATGATTATATCTTTCAAGGAATGAAAAAACGTAAATGGTGGCTTAATCTAAAATTGTGGGCGCTGGGCGATTTGGCCTTTATTTTTATCACGTATTACATCTTTTAAAAAAGAGCACGGATAGACAATAAAAACGCCCTGACATTATAGCTCCTGCACATTGTCATAAATCTTTTTGATGGCCTTGATAATCAGGTCCATGTCTGTTTTTGTCCCCATCAATATTGAGTGATGAAAACACACTGACTGTTCTGCGTAGATTCTATGGCAGACAGGCAAATTGAATCCGGCAGGGTCAATTTCCTTCCAGTGCCTTTCGCTCAGCTTATGCCGCCATGGCTTAGTATGGGGCGTATATAATGCACACGCATTAAGAGGCTCATAACTTGGCTCGACCGGACAACCAAGCTCTTTTCCCAGCGCTTTTCTGAACTTTGCTACATCGAGGCCTTTAAATTCGTCCTTGTTGTATCTGAAAGAAAAGTTATAGTATGCGCGCATTGTTTCTCTCTCATCGCCTCGCATCGGCAGAATACCCGGGAGCTCTGAAAGCAGAGAATTAACATATTTTGCATTTTCATCACGAATCAGGTTTTGCTTCGGCAGCCGTTTTAGTGATTCAATCAGCAGGGCTGCCTGAAAATCTGTAATCCGATAGTTTCCGGATTGGATGAGATTACCTTCATCGCCATAGATTCCTGTGCCTTTATCGGCAAACTGTTCGTTCACAGGTCTTCTGCCGCAGTTTCTAAGCGCATCCAGCTTCTCATACAATTGCGGATTGCCGGTGGTAAGAGCTCCCCCCTCGCCGGCTGTCATTGGTTTTGAAAGTTGAAAGCTAAAACTTCCCACATCACCGATACTGCCGACTTTTTTCCCGTTCCACTCGCCGCCGTGCTTATGTGCACAATCTTCAATCACCCGCAGATTATTTTTTCCGGCAATCTCCATAATGGCATCCATATCAGCAAAACTTCCATAAAGGTGCACCGGAATAATTGCTTTTGTTCTCGGACTGATTGCTTTTTCTACCTCAGCCGGGTCAATACACCAATTGTCCTCATTCACATCGACAAGTATCGGGACCGCATTTACATCCAGAACCGCTCCTGCGGTAGCCTGCCAGGTCAGCCCGGGTACAATGACCTCATCGCCCAATCCAATACCACAGGCCTCTAATGCGAGCTGCAGGCTTACAGTTCCATTTGCCACTGATAAGGCATATTTGGTCCCGATGAATTTTGCAAAGGCTTTATTGAATTCTGACTCCTTTGGGCCGTTATATGACCATACCCCGCTCTTTAAAACTTCAAGCAGGCCTTTTTCTTCTTTTTCATCCCAGAGGGGCCATTTCGGCCACGGGTTCGTCTTGGCATCTCGCAAAGGCTTTCCGCCATTGATGGCTAATTTGCTCATTCTATTGTTCCTTCCTTAACTTCTTAAAAGTAACAGAGTAGCAAATTTACCGGATGGTTGCAACTATACTTCGTATTCTGTACCATTAACTATGAAATAAAAGTTTGTTCATAACGAACATCGAAATCAATGACAAAGTTATGAGTAAATGTGCTCCTTAGTATGATAAACTACTTTCTGTTGGGTGGATGATTCAGGGCAATGAGCAAGCGCCGAAGTTTGGGGGGCAGGCCCCCTTAGAGTATAAGGCACTCTAAACAAGGGGGCAGGGATCCGGCTTTGCTCGGGGCTACGCCGCGACAAGTTGGGTTTGATTGGGTTTGTTTTCACTAAATGTCCGATTGTATTTATTTTCATAAGTCATTTTTTTACATAACTTTACGTTCATTTGCAATCCGCCTACGGCGGACAAGATTGGGTTTGTTTTGCATAAAAAGAGCTGATTTGTAGAGAGTTCTCGACAGATGTAGAGGTGGCGGCTCGATACTCGATACTGGATTCTTGATTCTGGATTCACGATACTGGATACTCGATACTGGATACTCGATACTGGATACTCGATTCAAGAATCTGGGCCTTCTGGGTGCCTTATAGGCACGTAAATAACTAGCTGTTTTTTGCCGGAGGCGAAAAAAGCAGCGCCTCTATAATTGGAGCTACCTGCACTTTTGACGCGAAAAAAGTCCTCGAATATCGATTCTTGATTCTCGTAACTCGATTTGGGCAAGTAAGTTAAAAAATTTTTGAAAATTTTGATTTTTGTTCTGAGGTATCAGCGTTTTTGATTGAAAGTACTCGATACCGGATACTCGATTATCGATTCTGGATGTAATTGCGAGGCCAGATCCCTCCGCTTCGCCCCCCCGTGCTTTCTTACGAAAGCAAGAACGGGGGCTACGGTCGGGATGACGGTGAAAAAC
>JBAQFY010000142.1:0-6534 GCA_049287505.1 Sedimentisphaerales bacterium
AGCTCACTTTAGCTCACTTTAGTCACTTTATTGAATTGATACCATTCCCGCGAAGCCCATAAACGCCATTGCAAGCACGCCGGTAACAACCATTGCTATTGGGACACCCTGGAACGGCTCCGGGATATTGCTGTATCTCATTTTCTGTCTCAAACCAGCTAACAGCACAATCGCCACAGCCCAGCCGATGCCTGCGCCAAGACCAAAGCCAACGGACTGTATAAAACTGTATTTGCGGATAATCATAAACAAAGATGCACCAAGAATAGCGCAGTTGACTGTAATCAAAGGCAGGAATATGCCTAATGTAAAGTACAGCCGCGGGCTGAATCGCTCAACAAACATTTCGACCAGCTGCACGAAGGCAGCAATGACTGCTATGAAGATGATAAACTGCAAATGTACCAGGCCGAGAGGTACTAAGACAAAATGATAGATTACGTAATTTAGTATCGTCGTCATAATCATAACGAAAGTAACGGCCGTGCCCAGACCGAGGGATGTTCTTATTTGGCCCGAGCAGGCGATAAACGAGCACATGCCTAAAAAGTTCGTCAGCAGTATGTTGTTTGTAAAAATAGCCGCTATAAATATTACCCATGCTGATGTTTCGCTCATTATTTCTTCTCCCCAGGCTCCGGGCCTTTAACAGCATTGAAAATCCCGATTAAGATGCCGAGTGCAAAAAACGCTCCGGGGGCCAGAATAATTAGTTGATTAGGTGTGTACCACTGGCCGCTGAGCACCTTGTATCCAAAGAGCTCTCCGGTACCCAGCAGCTCCCTGAAGAACCCGATGATAGCCAATATGACTGCATAGCCGAGTCCGTTGGCCAGGCCATCGACAATGGACAAAATAGGTGGGTTTTGCAGAGCAAAGGCTTCGGCTCGACCCATAACGATACAGTTGGTTATTATCAGGCCGACATAAGGGCCAAGCTGCTTCGACATATCCCAATAGAAGGCCCTTAAGAACTGGTCGAACAGTATCACAAACGTTGCGATAATAGAAACCTCGGCGATCATACGTATCCGATGCGGCGTATGCTTTCGCAGCAAGGAAACAAGCAAGTTCGAGCCCACACAAACGAAGATAAGGGCTCCCCCCATAACAAGTGAGTTTTCCAGCCGGTTTGTTACCGCCAGGGCTGAACAAATACCCAGCACTTGAACTGCCAACGGGTTATTTGCCCACGAACCCTCCTTCAATGTGAGCAGGCCTCTACCTCCGCATAAACCCTTAGGCTGACATGTCATACAAGCTAACTGTTTGTCTGCCATTGTTATTACTTCTCCTCAACAATACTCTTTATGGCCTCGTTAAGCATCGCCTGTACCTTGTTACAGGTCATTGTTGCCCCGCTTATGGCATCGACTTTGTTGGGCGCCGAGCCTTCCCTTTTGCTGATAATAATGCCGGGATTGCCGGCCTCATCAACTATCGACTTGCCCGCAAACTGCTCTCGAAACCAGCTTGAAACAATCTCGCCGCCAAGGCCGGGCGTCTCTTCCTGCTCGTAAAACGTTATGCCTACGATAGTTCTCATATCCTTACCAAGAGCGAGAAAGCCCTTCACAGGACCCCACAATCCGGGACCCTCAAAACCAACCGCCACAGTCTCAGAACTATCGGAATCTTTTGGCGGGATATATCTGTATATCTTAAGCTTGCCCAAATGCTCCGAACGAACGTTCTCTTCAAAGATTTTCACTAACTGCTGTGATGAGGCTTTAGACGGATACGGAACCTGCAGAACGTTCAAAATATTGTGACTCCTCTCAGCTTCAGCGTTAGCTTCTTTGTAAGGTTCTGTAATCTTGGCAACAGCAGTCAGAAGCAGGGCACAAACAGTACCGAGAGCTCCTGCATAGCAAAGCGTGTAAACATTACCCTTCACTTGCCAACCTCCTCAGACGAACCTTGAAGACAATCTCATCAAGAATCGGGGCGGTAATATTGCCTAATAAAATGGCAAAAGTAACACCCTCGACATACCCCGTAAAATTACGTATCAGAACCGTAACTGTACCTATTATTATGCCGTAAAGCCATTTGCCGGTATTGGTTGTGGGGCTTGTCACGGGGTCGGTTGCCATAAAGAATGCCCCGAAAAGAAGGCCTCCGGCACACAAATGCCACAGTACCGGGCCAACTCTCTCAGGCTGTGCATAGTTAAGTAGTCCGCCAAGCAAGGTAAACGAGCCAAGGATGCTTACAACCGTTCGCCAGTTAGCTACCCGTGTTAACAGAAGAAACACACCGCCGATGATAATTGCAATAGCCGATGTCTCACCCGCACTGCCTGAGACGCTGCCCAGAAACAGATGCGAAATGGAGCAAAACTCTCCCTGCTTGGCCAACGCCAGTGGTGTAGCTGAGCTTATAACGTCGATGTTAGATGCATCGACATACCTAAACAAACGGCCGGCCAGATGGTAACTCGGCTCAATCCAGCTGGCTGACATTGTTTTCGGGTATGCAAGGGCCAAAAAGCAACGGCCTACAAGAGCCGGATTGAACACATTGCGTCCGGTCCCACCAAACAATTCCTTTCCAACGAATACGCCGAACGCAACACCAAGACCAACCATCCAAAGTGGCAAAGTCGGCGGCAGAATCAAAGGGAATAGTATGCCGGTAACAAAAAAACCCTCGTTAATGCCCTCCTTACGCACCATTGCAAAAATCGTTTCCACCGTCAGACCCGCAGCATACGAGACAATTATCATGAATACAAACCGAAGACCGAAAAAATAAAAAGCCGCCAATACAGACGGAACCACCGAGATGATAACCATTGACATAAGACGCTTCAAATCAAGCGGGTCCCGAACATGAGGGGCACCTAACGTTGTTGCCGACGGCGCAAAGAAGAAATGCTCCAACGCCCCGAAAACAGGCTTGAAAACATGCAGCTTTCCGCCTTCCTCGAAAGTGGGGCGGACCGCTTCAATTATCTTCAGCAATCGTTTCACTCGCTTGTCTCCTCGATGCTTTTCCTGGCCAACTCTTCTTGACGCAACTTTTCCTGGCGTTCTTGTTCCTGGCGTATCTCTTCCTTTTCCTGCTCAATGAGTCTTTTGGCGTCGATGAATTGCTGCCCAAGGTTTATCTTGGACGGGCAAACAAAGGAACACAGACCACACTCTACGCAGAGGTCAACACGAGCCTGCTCGACTTCTTCGATTAAATCTCGATATAGATATTTGTGTATCAGGTGAGGGGTAATACCGGCGGGGCAAACTTCTTCACAGAAGTTGCAGGAGATGCAAGGCCGACCTTCACCACGCACACCTGTAGTGAATCGCTCGCTGAACCTTTCTCTCAGTGAGCTTAGGTAGCAGGCGGCGTAACAGCTTCGCTCCCAGCCCGGCCTGATAAATCCGAGAAACTCCCTGTCCTGAAGCTCAGGAAGAAATGTTAGACCCCTGCATTCGGTGTCAATACCTAACGCTTCTGTTCCTAACTGTTCACCGGTAAGTATGCCGCCGTTAATCATTCGCTCAACCGGCTCGAACACATACTTATCCTTGATTCTTTGTATCGGGTATCCTGCCATAACTTTGATATGAGTGGGGGAGTTGACCCCTGTCCCGCCAATTGAGACTATCCTGACCAGGCAGGGCTTTGATAATGTTAACGCCCGGTCAACCGCCAGAACTCCTTCGGTTCGGATTGCCCAAACAGGCCCTTCGCTGCGCTTAAAGCCGAGATTACGTGCGAGAATTGCAAAATCATCATACGGGTATGTAAGAGGTATCTCGACCATTTTCGCCCATGCATGTCCCCGTATATGGTTCCGTATTAGATTCGCAAATTCAGATTTAATGTCCGGCAGCACAAGGTAAATGGGCTGATACTCTAAAAGAGACTGCAATTGTTCCAGACCCCTGGTGAAATTCGACAGGCGCTTTTGGAGCTGGACATCTCCCCTGGCGACAAAAGGCTCCAAACTCACGGTTGAAACGATTATCGCCTGCGGTGTGCCCAGGGGGTCGGGCAAAGCCCCCGTATGCGCATCATAGAAGAACTGCCACGCCCCCAATACGTTCAATCTGTATCGCTTTATGCCCGCTGTACCCATCTCCCTTTCTATATGCGATAGCTCCTCTTTAGCTATATCCACATGCTCTTCGTGTTTGGCAGCTTCCTCAAGAACTATATGGTTCTCAACTTTATTCAGCCGAACCACACCTGCTCGAGGGCTCAGCAGACGCACACCATAATTGTCAGGGTCTTTGGCCAGGGTTTCGCCGTTGTTCACACGCTGTCCGTCCTTAACGACAACTTCGCTAAACACGAAACGCCGGCTCCGCAACGGCAGATACAGCACTTCCGGTTCCGGCATCACTCTCACCACACCTTCAGGCCGACCCGACAGCAATATGTTATGACCACCTCTGAATTTCATTAGAGTAAGCTTATCTTACTACCAAACGATTCGTTCTACACATTCCATGCTATCAACAAAGTTGGTACATAATACCCTTAGTGACTTTACATTACTACAATAACTTGCGTTATTCAATCCTATTTTTTAAATCATGACCGCTCTCCAGTCAATATTGGTGATATGCACTTTAGCAATGCTGCTTGGGCCATACACCAAAGGAAGGTCATAACAGGCTGCCAAATTCGCTGATGGATACCGGCCTGCCGGATTCCGCGGAAAGGTCGGCAGCAAAGCACACAGCGTGTGTTAGTGCGGCGTCTTCAATATCAGGAAACGGCCGGTCATCGTTGATGATGCAATCAAGAAAGTGAGACACTTCACCCTGAAACGGGTGATGGGTAACATCACCACTGTCCGGGAGGATACAGGGAATCTTTATGAAATCATTTTGCCCAGGGAAAAGTTTTGGGGCATAAAGTTCGTTATTGCGGAGTGTGCCTTCAGTGCCATAGACTCCGATGTTAAATCGGTATGGCATCTTCGTATCAAAGGTGGTTGTACTGCGTCCTATCTTTCCATCCTTGAATTTTACGTTGATTGAAATTGTACCTGGATATTCTGCGGGATTTTCGGTTCTTACCTGATAGGCGGAAACCTCCTCGGCCTCGCTGCGTGCAAACCAGCGCAGCGCATCGATAGCATGACAGCCGGCGGTCAGAAGAGCCGTTCCGCTTATTTCGCGACTGCCGTACCATTTCAAATCTGTCGTCATCCATATCCGGTGCAGATAATCGACCTCCACCATAAAGATGTCTCCGAATACTCCTTGCTTGATTAGACGGTCTATTGTTATTAGCAGGGGATTCCAGTGCAGTACGAAACTTACTATCGTTTTGACCTTGTTTTTTCTGATTGCTTCGCGCTGTTTGCTGACGTCTTCCGGAGTCAACGCTACAGGCTTTTCGATGATAATATGTTTACCCGCTTCTGCAGCGGCGACCACATATTCCGTGTGTACATTATGTGGTGTGCATACGACTACGATATCCACATCATCTTGCCGAAGCATCTTAGAAGCGTCGGTTTCGATAGTACATTTTAAGTCATAGCGGTCGCGGTACCTTTCTGCATTCGCTGGATTTCGGCTAACCAGCGTCCGCACCTCGGAGCGCTGGTCTTTTTGAAATGCCTTTACATACTCTTCTGCGACCCAGCCGCACCCAATTATCGCTGCGCCAAGCTTTTTCATATTCTGTTTCCTTTCATATTGCCGGAGCTATAAATGTCCTTGTGAGTGAACAGATTTATAATAAACTAAACCGTTACGAATAGAAAGTAGCATATCGCTCCATTGCGTCCATAGTAGCTTTTACATTTTCAAGAGGTACGCCCGGATAAAGCCCATATATCATCATAAGGCCTCCTTCGGGACTTCCGAGCGTTTCAACCTCTTGGTGGATCAGTCTGTCAATTTGCTCAGGGCTGCCAAAGCGGGTAATTTGCTGCCGGTCTATATCAATGTCGATACAGACTCTGCCCTTTAACTTCAAGGCTATCCAGTCGATGTCATTTACAATATCCTGCAGATTTAGTGCATCCACCCCGCTGACCACAAGGTCATCGACAAGCTCGCGGATATCGCCATCAGAGTGCATATGCACCAGACAACCCGCTTCCAGAGCCGGCGCCATCAGTTGCTCATAGATGGGTTTGATATACGTTCTGAATTGTTCGGGCGAAAGCATTGGGCCGAGCTGCATACCCAAATCCTCTGGATATCGCATCATCGCAACGCCGAGGTCAACGTAGCGCTGCACTATCTTAATACTGAATTCTTCGACCATTTCAATCAACCGCCAGAGCCTCTTATCTCCATCTGCCATATCGAGCAGAAGTTTTTCGTATCCACGAAGATAGCTCATTCTCAAGAAGGCGTGGCCATGCTCCAGGCTGCCGGCACTGTATTTTCCTTCTGCTGAAGCCTTGAGGATTTTGCTCTTGATTGCAGACCAGTCGATAGCAGCCATGCCGTTGGTCTGAGCAGGGTCGGGCGGCGTAAAAGCTTGCAAGGCATCCCAATCTGCCAGTGGATGCTTTGTTACCGAACCTGTGATGCCGTCATCAGTTGTTTCCCAAACGCA
>JBAQFY010000143.1:0-13572 GCA_049287505.1 Sedimentisphaerales bacterium
GGCAGATAGTCAAATGACTACGGGCATTATATTGTTTCGATCTACAGAAATTTAATCTTAACCCGACAGCTTAAGCCGACAGACATTAAGCAGCGATAAAGTGTCAGGTGGATAGTCAAATGACTACGAGCTTTTTCGCGCTCCGGCCGGTGAAAGGTTGGGAAATGAACCATAGTCAAATGACTACGAGCTTTTTCGCGCTCCGGCCGGTGAAAGGTTGGGAAATGAACCATAGTCAAATGACTACGAGCCTTTTTAATGTTACAAAGCTGGATGATTGATATTAGATTCTCGAGAACTACCATCCACTTCGCTCACTGCGTTCGCTCAGTGGCTGCCGCGCGTCGTAAGCTTTAGATTATCAGATTGTAATCTGTTTGTCATGAAGAAATAATGGTGGGCAAGCCCCACCCTACGATTTTGGTTTTTTGTCACGTATTTTCCGGGGAAATGGAAAGGACAGTCTATTTTACAGGCGGAACACCGAGGTCCTTACAAATCTTCCTTGCCAGAACATCTACAATTTCACTGTGCCTCGGAACGGCCGATCTCTTGTTTAACGATGGATTATACCACCAGGAATGTTTTGCTCCTTCTCTGATAAATTCACAACCTTGAGAGCGAAGATGCCGGAGTAGTTCCTTCCTTTTCATATCGCTATTTGCTCTTCACGAAAATCCATCCCCACAGCGGATAGAGCATCCCGCCGATTAAACTCCAGAGCCTCTTTCAGTGTCGCCTTAAGAGTTTCCAGTAACTGCTCATGTGTCCGTTCCTGGCAGTTTACTCCGGGCACTTCTTCAATCCATCCGATCCACCAGCCATTGTCCTGCTTGGTCACAGCCGTATATACTCTGTTCATAATAGCACCATAGCCTTCCATCTATTTCCAAAATAAGCACCACCTATCTGCCATACATCTTAAAACAACAGACCGCAGAAGTCAAGAAACTACCCTTATAGTGTTGATGAACCACTCAGAATTAATAAAGAAACTCGGTTATTGTTTTACGAGAACTACCATCCACTTCGCTCACTGCGTTCGCTCAATGGCTGCCACCGGTCGGTATTCGCAGTCCGGTAGATGGCCTCAAGAAGATGAAAGAACCAGAGTCTTATGCGGAAAACCATATAAGAGGCTTGATAAGAAAGCGGATTGGCGTTAGTGTTTTACCGAAAGGCGTTTACATGTTGAGAAAGAACGCGTATTATGCGGACAGTTAAAAGGCTTCGGCTTCTTATGCGGAAACCATATAAGACCCCTAATGAGAAGGAGAACCGGCCTAAGTCGTTTCAAAGGGATTACTTATGGACTTTGGGCAAAGGGGTGTTATATTGACACGACACTCGGAGAGGTAAGGAGTTTTATACGGAAACCATATAACTATTGTTGGCCGGCTTTGCAATAATCGACAGGAGATTACAATTAAACATATCCTTGAACTATTTCTTAGGATTGCTCTTTATGTGTTCACCTTGATTCTCTGGTTGTGGGTGCTCAATCAACCGCTTTCAAATATTGTGAATCTATCCATCATTGTGGGAGGGGTATTTTTAGTATTTCCAGTTGTTTGGCTCGGGAGGAAGATGCTCGACAATCAGCCAACAATGAGACGTGCCGCTTGGATAACTACGTTCGTCCATTTTGCCCTGATGATTCTATTTGGCGCGGCCATCATCAGAGCGGTTATTACCCATCAAGATTGGTCTGGCTGGGCGCTTCCAATACCAGTTAAAATCGGCTTGTTGTTAGTTACTATCACTGGGGCAGCTACAATGCTAACAGTGGTAAACCTTGCCTTGAAAGGACTCGGTGCGCCCTTTGCGATTGCACTCACTAAGAAGCTGACTGTAGATTGGTTATATGCTTGGACACGTAATCCTATGGTGCTTGCGACTCTGGCATTTTTACTGGCATTGGGGATGTGGTTTCAGTCAGCGCTGTTTGTGATATGGGTGCTCATCCTGGTTACACCAGCATTGCTTGTGTTTGTGAAAGTTTATGAAGAACGAGAGCTGGAGATTCGATTTGGGACATCGTATCTGGAGTACAAATCCAGAACGCCGATGTTATTCCCAAGAAGACCAAGAGGTTAAACGATGCGCCGCCAAACAAGCGTGTCCAAACGACCACTTCGCTCGCTCGCGGCGGCTGACGCGCGTACCGTTAGCGCGAGCTGATATGAGATCACAGCGAAAGAGGCCGTATGTATGTTCATACGCTTTTTAAGACCAAATTATTTACGAATCATACGTGTTAAGAGTTCTTTAGTTGTTCGTAAAAGACCATCGCCGGTGAGCCGGCGAAGCTGATGCCCATCCAGGCGGCCTCATCAATTTCATCCTGTGTGAAGCCTTTCTCCTTTGCCTTTTTGAGGTGCATTTTGAGGCATGGCTCGCACCGCGTAGCGACCGACAGCGCAATGGCCATAGCCTGCTTGGTATAGGCATCCAGGCCGTGGGGCGAGCTTGCAGAGCCGAGAAAATCTATAAATTTGGACTTAATCTGAGCGATGTCGGACTTCAGCGAACCCGGTCGAGCCGAACCTTCCTCAGTCCCTGACCCGGCAGAGGTTACAGCGTCTGCGCAGCAGGGGACTTCTTCGGCTTGCGGCTCAGTGGAAGGTTGTTTTTGCAACTGCTGCTTCGTAGGCACCGGTTTTACGGCAGGTTCGTTGGATTTGGGCGAAGGTATTTTTCGGCTGCCATCTGTTTTTATATGAACAACACCCGAACCTTTTCCAAGAACCTTGCCGATGACCGTAGCGGCGGAAATTCCCTCGCTGTGTAAGGCATTGAGGAAATCATCTGCATAACTATCCGCAATTGCAATCAGCAATCCGCCGGAAGTCTGGGCAT
This sequence comes from Sedimentisphaerales bacterium, assembly GCA_049287505.1. GTDB lineage: Bacteria > Planctomycetota > Phycisphaerae > Sedimentisphaerales > Anaerobacaceae > NIOZ-UU13. The sequence goes on from JBAQFY010000143.1 coordinate 2,860, forward strand.
CATAGCATATATCAATCATTTCCTGTGGGAGTGAATCGGCAGCGACTACACGTTCACCGCAGGACTCCTTGTTTCGCTCGATAGCTCCGGGCAATATCCCCGCTGCGGCATATTCAAGCACGCCGGGAAATAGCGGAATATTATCCCAGACTATTTCCACATCGACGCCGCTCGACAAAGCCATCTCGGCCAGATGACCCATCAGGCTAAAGCCGGTGACATCAGTACAGGCGTGAGCGCCAAACTTGACCATTAACTGCGAAGCGTTTTTGTTAAGTGTCGTCATCGATTCAGTTGATGCTTTCACACTCTTCTCATCAGCTCGACCGATTTGAGCAGCAAAGGCCACGATGCCTGTGCCGATGGGTTTTGTAAGAATAAGCACATCGCCCTTTCGTGCACCGGCGTTCGTTACTATCTTGTCCTTATCTATGGTGCCTGTTACAGCGAAGCCGGCCTTGATTTCGCTGTCGTTAATGCTGTGGCCGCCGATAATTGCCGTTCCCGCCTCGTTCATCTTGTCGATGCCGCCGCATAGAATTTCACTCATCACTTTGTCGGGGACCTTGCGAACAGGAAATCCGAGCACTGAAACAGCGGTCATAGGGGTCCCGCCCATAGCGTAAATGTCACTTACCGAATTAGCCGCCGCCACCTGTCCGAACGTATAAGGGTCGTCCACCGAGGGTGTAAACACATCCACCGTCTGAACCAGTGCCGTGCCGTCGCCCATATCGTATATGCCGGCATCGTCTCCTGCCGGTATGCCTACCAGCACGCGAGGGTCATTGACGGCAGGTAAATCTTTCAGGGCCTGTTTTAAAAAGGCCTGGTCTATTTTGGAGGCACAACCGGCCTTTTCCACGAGCTTTGTCAATTGAACCAGACCTGTCGGGCTTTCAAGTCGTTCACCGGCACAAAGACATATATTTTTTTCTTTGAAAATGCCACAGGGACAGGGTTTCTTGGGGTCACAAATGCAGTGCCCGAGCCTTATGGAACGCTGCATAACGCATTTTCGTCTCTCCATATTTATCATCGTAATATCCTCAATAAATAATTATGTCCCTGCCTTGTTAAATCGGTCGGATGCGAGAATCGCTGCTCCAAGTGCACCGGTCATTTGCGGGTCGGGTGGTACGGTAATACTTTGTCCAAGAGCAGACTGCAGTGCCGCGTCCATTCCTGAGACCATTGCCACACCGCCTGTGAAAATAATAGGCGTGTCGATTTTGCGACCGGCCATTGCGATGATACGGTTGGCAATCGCCGCCTGAACCCCAGCGACAATGTCTTCTCTTGCCTTGCCGTCGGCGAGCAGGCCGGTGATTTCCGTCTCCACAAACACAACGCACATACTACTTATCGCAGCCGGACTGCGGCTTTTCGCAGCCATCCGGCCGAGGGACTCAAGCTCGACGCCGAGACGCTGGGCAACGACTTCCAGAAAACGTCCTGTACCCGCCGCGCAGCGGTCGTTCATAGCGAAATCGCGCACTTTCCCGTTCCTGTCCAATCGCATAAGCTTACTATCCTGGCCGCCTATATCAATAACAGTCATAGCTTCCGGGACAAGCCGACGCACCCCTACCGCGTGACAGGTAATCTCGGTTATCGTTGTATCAGCGATACTGACTGCGTTTGTTCCATAGCCTGTTGCCACGATTGCAGCTACATTTTTTTTGTTAATGCCGTTGTCTTTTAAAACGCTTTCAAAAAGTCCCGATGTGAGCTTGTCCTGTTCGACGCCCTGGTCCGTCAGTCCTTTTGCAATAACCTGCAGCTTCTCACTATCTATCAGGACTACTTTTATTGTCCTTGAGCCGGCATCTATTCCTGCATAAATCATCTTTTTCTCCGAGCTTTTATTGTCTCTACGAGGGCTTCCAGCCGGGTATGCACCGTCGGACGCATCGAATCCGTAACGGGTGGCACTTCAATCTCCAGTATGGGAATATCAAACTTATCCTGAACGATTTCACCGATGACTTTGCCTTCCAGCGCACAGTGGCTTGCGCCCGGGATTCGCGATATGATTACCGCTTCGGAGCCGAACCTGCAAATATCCGCACATATTCGCTCTGCCCGCTCGGCTGATGAACCGGCCATAGGGTCAGCCAGTGCCATCCGCGATAAAGCTTCGAGCGCTGAGAGTTCTTCCGGAATTGCATCGAGGGCGTGGGTAAAAAGATATTCTGTGCCGCATATCCTGCCGCCGCAATCCACTCAGCGGGTATATATGGGCAGGTGTAGATAATCGTTTTCATCGGTCTTTTAGTACAGGGGTGAGTAGTTAATTGGTTAATTTGTGAGTAGTCAACTCACCATTCACTACTCACCACTCACCATCTTTCGCGGACTGTTTCGAATAATGCTTCAACCCTCAACGCAATACGTGCCGAATCGGACGGTGAGTAATCCGTTTCAATCCTGAGATATGGAATGCCAAGCTCTTCCTCGGCCAGCTTTTTGACAAGGTATGATTCGACATCGTATGTCAGACAAGCCTGCCAGATAAGCTCGATGATACACTCCGGCCTATACTCGGCAGTTAGGTTACGAAGTATTTCCAGCCGACGGTCGTTTTTTGTCATTACCGAGCACGGCAGACGCAAATACTTTTCAGCTAAAGCAACGATTGGTTCCTGTGCTGTTTCGTCAACGTCTTCCAGAATGGGCTTAAGACCGGTGCAGTTGTCCATACATACTACAAGCCCCCGATTGCGACTGGCGGGGGCAAGCCTCGATAATATCAAGAACCCGTTCGGCGCCGTGAACTAACGGCACGCCTGTCATTAGTATCCTGACCGGCGAATTTCTGCGAGAGTCAGCCTTGTGATTCTTAAATAGCTCAATCGCTTCAGCGTATTGGCAAAGGTCAGCATTGATGCCGGAGATAATGCTTTTGAAATCCAGCAACTGCCTGCCCGTCAGTGGAGGTGATTGCGATTTCATCAGCGCCGCTAATTCACGCCTTAGCCGCCGCTCACGATTCATCACCACAATCGCTTGTTTTATTTCTCGTCTGTAACTTCGACGCCGAAATGCTCTTGAAGCTTAACCCTGAGCTTGCGCAACTCACTTACCCAATGGACCATCGCATCGCTGTCCGCCGGTTTTTGAGGCAGTTCCAGCACATACATCGGCCGGGTCTGGCTCATCAGCTCGTACATTTTCTTTTTGCCGTCGCAGGTCGTTTCAGCCACAATCAAATCAGCCATTTCGAGAAAAGGATTTGCCTTTTCGAGATGATAGCCGTATGTTGATTTAATCAGCGGACAAAGATTTACCGGCAGGTCTTCTTCAGCGGGCCCAATCATTTCCGCCGAGCCGCCGCACAGACATACCGGCAGGGCATCGGCAGACCCCCTATCAAGCTTATGGCTACATATCATACCGCCTATCTGTTGCGAAACTATTCCCAGGAAAATCGCAGAAGGGTCTGGGAGGATATGAAAAAGGTCCTCACCGAGCTCGGCCTGCCAATCCCGGAGCAGTCGAAGGGATGATTTCGCCCGAGTTTTGCAGGAATGACAAACTCAGGCAATCGGCAATCAATAAAGCGAATTGGTATAACTCAAATCCGGCAGGATAGTAGTACTTTTCGTTAATGAAAAGTACTACGGGCTTGGAAAAGTACGACAGTTTTTTTTACAACCGGAAAATCCTGCCACCCCAGAGAAATGCCGATACAGCAAGGGCTTACGAAGAAAAAATATTAACAAAAATACAAAAAACCTGTAACTTTTTACTTAAATCCACGTCTAAACTTATATAATGAAGACAAAGCGGGCTCCCGGTCCGACCAGATAATTAACCATATTTGGAGGTTCCGCAAATGGGAAATAAAACCTATATTCGGCTCACCCTGGGGATTACTCTGCTTGTCTTTACTTCAGCGACCGGGGCAAAGACGGAGGAAAAACCGTCGGTTCAAAGCCGGGAAGCTAACCAGATTGACCAGAACTCAGAACCGAACGGTGATATGAAAAATACCGTTAGAGGGCTGGTTACCGACAAATTAGGTAGGCCTCGGGGTAACGTTTATATTGCCCCACAACCAACCAATATATGGGAAGGTGTGCGAAGTGATACACAGGGCAGGTTCAGTCTTGAAAACATGCAATCAGAGCAGAAAAAGTGGTTTGCTTGCTCGGAGGCATCACAAGCGATGGGTCTTTTTACCATTCCTGAAAACTATGGTGGCGAGCCTATCAACATAATCTTGAATTACAATAAGGTGGAAGCGGAAGGCCGAGTTGTGGATTCGGATGGGCAGGGCTTGGCCGACCGGAAGGTCGAATTGGTAGTAAAGACAAATCAAGGCCTTACCTACCGCTTTCCGTGTTATGGCAAGACCGACGGGTATGGAAACTATAGTCACGGCCTTATACCGTGCGGTTTGGGTCTGAGCATCCAGGCACGTTTGGCCGATGCGAACCAGGTCGAGCAAAAATATGTTACCAAGGCCGTTTCTTTATCAGATAATCAAATCTTCATACCGATGCCAAGATTGGTAATTGGCCGGGGTCAGCCCCCCGACACCGATGATGGGAAGGTGCCTTATGGCGGCCGTGTGGTCAATGAGCAAGGCGAGTCTATCCCGCAAGTTGAGGTGCGCCTACACTATAGATTGCGCGGCTCTATGGGTTTATGGGGCAAAGAAGTCATGACCGATGAACATGGCCAATGGAAGCGGCGTTTGCCCAAAGACCTCTCTAATCTCAGGATTGGTCTGTTACATCCAGAATACATCAAGCAATCATGGCAGAGACCCTCCTCGGTGGAGCTCCTCAACAGTACCAACGTAATGGCTATGAAGCGGGGCCTGCAGCTCAGAGGCATAGTCAAAAATCAGCAAGGTGAGCCTATCGAAAACGCCCTGATTGACACGGGAGGGAGTGGATTTAGAACGGCCTACGGTGAGGTAATCGAGAATTGCACTACCCCACGCACATTGGCTGACGGCTCTTTCAGGGTCGGAGGATTAGCTGCCGGCAGCATTGACATAGTTGTTTCAGCCGTGGGATATGCACCGCGCTTTATGTCGGTTGAAATTGAAGCCGGCCTGGAACCGATTGAAGTTAGCTTGAAGTGCGGCGAAACTTATGTTGGCCAGGTAGTCGATATCGATGGCAATCCTATCGAGGCAGTCAAAATCGATGTTGATGAATGGCGTATAGGCAATAAACGCAAAACAATAACTCGAATTACGGAGACCGATTCACAGGGCTTTTTCAGAATTGAGAATCTGCCGGAAGAAGGAAAGCTCGGGTTTGATTTTGGCAAGAGAGGAAGCGGTTTTGAGAGTTTTTCCAAGGTGATGCCAGAAGATATATCACAGATAGACCAGATTGTGATGTACAAAACACCTGTATTCACTGGGAAAGTTATAGATGCCGAAACTGAAGAACCCGTCACAACCTTTCAAGTCGTCAACGGTGTCAAGTCGAGGTCAACAGATGAATCGCCCGATTGGAGCAGGCATTATAAAAAGCAGGTGAATTCAGAGGATGGCGTATTTAGTGAAACTTGGACCGGCTATGCTATAAGTTATCCCTTTGATGGAGACTGCTGTCTAAAGATAGAGGCAAAGGGGTACCTTCCTGAGATCGCGCCGCCAATCAAGTTAGGTGAAAAACACGAGCCGTTTGTTATTCGTCTTACCAAAGCTGAGCCCTGGAAGGGCACAGTATTTGAGCCTATGGGTAACCCGGCCGCCAAGGCAGAAGTTGGCTGGGTAGGGCCGGGGAAAAAAGCATTTATCAAAGATGGCAAATTCGACAGAACCGGATTTGTCCGACAGGCTGAAGTAATTGTCCAAACAGATGAAAATGGTCAGTTCGAGCTGAATCCCACGAGAGAACAAGGGCTTATAGTCGTTGTTCATACCACGGGATATGCCCATGTGAAATCCAGTGATTTTGACAACGGCTCTCAAATTCGATTGACACCCTGGGCCAGGATCGAAGGTACTATCGTCTCTTCTGATGAGGACAGTCGAGAGTTCCTCGTGGCAGTTACTCCTATAATGTCTTCGGAAGACAATAAGTCCCAGCTGATAAGCTGGCAGTTTGATGAAGTTTCTATTAGCAGCAGGAATTTTGTTATCGATTATGTACCTTCGATACCGCTTCATGTGGGCCAAATTGTCCGGTGGGAGCACTCCAGCCCGGCATACCTTAAACCTCAACCCGGAGAAACTTATCAAGTCCGGATTGGGGGCAATGGCCGAACCGTCACAGGGAAAATCATCCACCCGATTCCAGAACGTGCCAAAGAAACTGGCGAAGCGGGAATGTCTAACCCTCGCAGGTTACATGCAGTTGCCTACCGTATTGAGCCGGTGTCTAAGATGCCGGATGAAATAGAGAATATGTCACAAGATTCCTTTTTGTGGCTTTGGCGGGATGCTGAAAACGTTTATGAAAGGTCAAAGACTTTTGAAAAAAGATTCATTCCTACGATTAAAGATGATGGTAATTTCAGATTTGAAAATATTTCGCCTGGTAAATATGAGTTTGTTATCAACTACCATGCTCCGCTTGGCGAGAACGTCTCTTGTGGACGCGGTGTCCTTGAAGCTGTCGCTATCAGTAAATTTAGCGTTGATACCGACGACACCGAATCAGTTCATCTGCCCGATGTCAAGATGAGTTTACTGACTTATCCAGAAGTTGGCGACCCAGCCCCACTTTTCGAGGCAGAGTCCTTTGATGGCAAAACTATCAGGCTTGATGATTTCCGGGGAAAAGTTGTGCTGCTGGATTTTTGGGCGACCTGGTGCAGGCCATGCGTGGATGAAATGCCCAAGATACAAGACATACATAATACTTTTGCTGCTGATGAGCGATTCATTATGATTGGTATGTCATTGGACTGGGAGCTTGACAAGGCAAAGAAGTTCATAGAGGAAAAAGGACTGAATTGGCCTCAGGTTTGCTTGGGTGATATGTCGAAGTCAATAGTCGTAAAGCAATATGAGATAGGAGGCATCCCAAGTACGATTCTAATTGGCCCGGACGGTAAGATTACAGCCAAAAATCTGGTAGCTGAACAGTTGAAATTAGCTATAGCTAAAGCGCTTGGAAACTAACCTGACAATAAAACCGGTGTGCAGGTAGACAGTGAAAAGCCAAGAACATCCAAGCACCAGCAAACCTTAAAAAGTCTTGCCGAAAATAATTTCTCACCTAAAAGCCTATGATATAACAATTCACTGGAAATTTTTGGCTATTTTTAGTAGGATATATTAAGTAACCCAAAAACATCGGTTCCGTTCTCCGTAGCAGAGCTACTGCGAAGGATGAAAAGGCAGGAGGTAGAAGGTGTTCAGGTCTATGAAAGGCTCGTTGTTTAACCTGATATGGATACATACGCTTCTAACAGGCGTATTAACTATATCTTTAGCCGGCTCAGCGTTGGCTGCCTGTCCAACCGGCGACCTAAACGGTGACTGCAAAGTAAATTTCCTGGACATCAGCGTTTTCGCCGAGCAGTGGCTGGAACCTTCGGACACCTGCTCGGATGCAAATTGTGCCGACCTGGATGGTGTCGATGGCGTAAATATGTCGGATTTTGCCCTGCTGACCAGGCACTGGCACGAGATGGGTATCCCATTAGTAATCAACGAGTTCATGGCGTCCAATAGCAATTCCGCCCGGGACCCGCAGGGCGAATATGACGACTGGGTTGAAATCTATAACGCCGGGAATTATGCTATCAATATAGCCGGCATGTTCCTGACAGATGACCTGTCTATTCCTACTAAGTGGCGTATTCTTGGTGCTTATCGGGCTGAAACTATCATCCCCGCGGGCGCCTATTTATTGATATGGGCTGACGATGATACTCCGCAAGGAGTCCCTAGGACTACAGACGCCGGGCTCCATACGAATTTCAAGCTCGATGCGAACGGTGAGGAGATCGCCTTGTTCGACATCGACGGCAGCACCCTGATTGATAGTATCGTCTTTGGCGACCAGACTGCTGATATATCATACGGTCGCTATCCCGATGCTTCTAATAATCTGCGTTTTCTTGCCATTCCAACCCCGCGAGCGAAAAATGATGGTGCATATTCAGGCGAGGTCGATACCCCGGAGTTCAGCCACAAGCGGGGTTTTTATACTACGCCTTTCTCTGTTACACTCGCCACCGAGACTAAGAATGCCGTAATATACTATACCGTCGATGGCTCTGAGCCTTATCGAGTTTCTGCACGTGGTGTCCCCAGCGGCATAGTCTATCATGCTCCTATTACCATCAACAAAACCACGTGTTTGCGGGCCAAGGCAATCAAGCCGGGCTGGAAGCCATCAGATATTAAGACCAATACGTATATGATGAACGCCAGCGAAGCCGTCAGGTCGCTGCCGGTGATTTCACTCGTGGGCGATGAAGGGAAAACTTTTTATGAACCAGATGGCGTAATGGCCATCGTAGGCGGAAGCTACGGAAGTGACGGGCAATGGGTCGCCAGCGGCACAAACAGTTACAATAACCCGATACACCGTGGAATGGCGTACGAACGTCCCGTCTCGTTTGAGCTGATTGAGCCTGAAGACAACTCGGGCTTTCAGATTGATTGCGGAATCCGGGTCCACGGAAGTGAATATATACGCCCACGTTATCGCCGCAGTGATGGTCTTTGGACCGGCGACGCCAAATTCAGTTTCAGGCTTTACTTCCGTGACAGATATGGCGAGAGTCGGCTCGAATATCCAATTTTTCCTTTTGAGGTCGAACGTTTCAAGAGCATTGTTCTCCGCGGAGGCCATAATGATAGAGTCAATCCCTTCATCAAGGACGAGCTAATCAGACGCCTGCACAAGGATATGGGCAATGTTGACAGCGGCGGTACAATGGCCAACCTCTTCATCAATGGCCAATACAAAGGCTATTTCAATCCCTGCGAGCAAATCAAAGATGCGTTCTGCCAGGAATGGTACAAAAGCGACAAGGACTGGGACGTGATGACAATGAGCGGAATCCGCGACGGCGATGCTGTGGCCTGGAACGACTTGCTCGATTACGCCCGCAACAATGACCTCTCCGATGATTCCCATTATCAGCACGTTAGCAAACGCCTTGATATTCCGTCATTTGCCGACTATCTCATCCTGGAGCTTTGGTCAGGTAATTGGGATTGGCCGCAAAACAACTGGGCTGCTGCAAGTGAACGCTCCGACGAGGGAATGTGGAGGTTTTTCATCTGGGATGCAGAAGGCGGAATGTTTTCAGATAGACTAAACACCGTTTATTTTGACGGGCTTAACACACAGAATAATGCTAACGGTTATTTTTATCGCGCGCTCAAGGTCAACAACAACTTCAGGCAGGTCTTTGCAGACCGTATATACAAACATTTCTACAACAATGGCGCACTAACTGAAGCCAACATAACAAACCGTTTCTTCGAGCTTCGGGAACAGATGTTGGGAGTTATTTCCAATATGGATACTTATGTTATTAACACCTGGGTACCGAATCGGCTTGACATCTTTTTGGATGCCTGCATTCAGGAAGGTATGTTTACCTCTCCCGGACCAATATTCGAAATAAATGACCAATACCAGCATGGTGGCGCGATTTCAGCCGGTGACACTCTGACAATGACCTGTAAAGGCAGATTTCAAACCGTCTATTATACCCTCGATGGCTCCGACCCGCGCCTTCGAGGGCTACCCCGACAGGACGCCAATACCACCCCGCTGGGGGCCGAAAGTAACGCTAAGCGAGTGCTCGTTCCGGCAGGCCCCATCAGCGACGACTGGAAGGGTGGGCAGTCATTCAACGACTCAGCCTGGCCTGCCTGTGTCGGAAGCCCGGGTGGGGTCGGCTACGAAAGAGGTTCGGGTTACGAAAACCTCATCACGCTTGATGTGGGAGACCAGATGTTTAGAAAAAATGCCACCTGTTACATTCGCATCCCATTTTCCATTAACGACAATCCGGACAGCTTCGACTTTATGACGCTCAAAATTCGTTACGACGACGGCTTTATCGCCTACATCAACGGTGTCGAGGTCGCCAGAGGCAATTTCACCGGCACGCCGACCTGGAACTCCGGCGCCAACGCAGACCGCGCCAAAGCCGAAGCCGCCGGCTTTGAAAACATCGACATATCTGCCTCCCTCAGAGCGCTACAGCGGGGTTACAATATCTTAGCCATCCACGGCCTGAATTCCTCCACTACAAGCTCCGATTTTCTCATATCCGCCGAGCTGATTGCCGGCAAAATTAGTCCACCCGGCAGCGGAGGCACTTCGCCTGGTGTGCTCCAATATATAGGGCAAATCACGCTGACCCATAGCACCCACGTCAAGGCACGGGTATTGAACGGCAACGTCTGGAGCGCCCTCAACGAAGCGACCTTCGCCGTTGGCCCGGTAGCGGATAACCTGCGCATCACAGAGATTATGTATCATCCACTGTACATATCAGAGACACCACGAGGGAAGATTGCGGATGATGCAAACGACCCGAACGAGGAATACATCGAGCTGAAAAACATCAGAGCTGAAACAATCAATCTGAATCTGGCTAAATTCACGAACGGAATTGATTTCACCTTCCCTAATCTGGAGCTTGCACCTAATGAATACGTAGTAGTTGTTCAGGACCGAAATGCCTTCGAGGCCCGGTACGGAAAAGCTATGAATATAGCCGGCGAATACTCCGGCAGACTGGACAACGCCGGAGAGCGAATCA
>JBAQFY010000144.1:0-10623 GCA_049287505.1 Sedimentisphaerales bacterium
TCGAATTTTACCATTTCGTCGGTTTTCGGGTGTTTGAATTCGAGCGTATGGGCGTGTAGAGCGACTCGGCTTATGACCGGCTGCTGCACGGCGGGTTCGGCATCGGCCAACTGCCAGGGGTAAACAACACTGCCGCCGTACATATCATCGGCGACGATTGGGTGCTTTATGTACGAAAGGTGGACGCGTATTTGATGGGTTCGGCCGGTCTTGGGCGTGAGCTTAAGCAGAGAAAAGCCCCGGAAAGATTCAAGCACCTCGTAAAAAGTGATTGCCTCTTTGCCGATTTCCGGCCTGATAGCATATTTTTCCCTGATTCTTGGATGAACTCCCAACGGCACTTTTACGCGGTCGGCAGTCAGGTCAGGCGTGCCGTGGACGATGGCAAGATAGCTTTTGTTGACCTGACGGCGTTCGAATTGCTTAGCGATTTTCCACTGGGTGGTGTCGTCTTTTGCAACGACCATGACGCCGGTGGTGTCTTTGTCGAGCCGATGTACGATGCCGGGACGAAATTCGCCAAGACCGCTCGATAGCTTATCCGAATAAAACGCAAGTGCATTCACCAATGTACCGTGCGTATTGCCGCGGGCAGGATGCACAAGCATGCCGGGCTGTTTATTCAGGACGATTAAGCAAGAATCTTCATAAATAATATTAAGCGGGATATCCTCAGGCAAAATCTCTTTGCTGGGTGGTTCGGGAAATGTTAATTCAATTTTGTCATCCGGGTTCAGTTTATAGCTTTGTTTGGCGATTTTGCCGTTAACCTTGACGGAGCCTGCCTTGATTGCGTCCTGGATGAAACGCCGGCTGAGGTTACTGAAACGGTTGTGGAGATACTTATCGAGTCTGCGCTCTTTAACGGCGTTGCCGACGTGCAGCGTTAACCCCGTTAGAGACTTTTCATTTCGGGTCTCTAACGGGGTTTTCGTTCCGCTCTCTAACGGGGTTAATGGTTTATATTCTGAATTTGACGGTTCAGGCATTGCTAAATCCGAGATTAAAAAGTGCCTAAAGTCCGTAGAAAGAATATCGAATGTTGAATATTGAATATCCAATGTCCAATAGCAAACTTATCGTAGCGCGGCCTTCAAGGTCGTGAATCGAAATTCCTTGTTCAATATTCATTATTCGTTTTTTAAGACTTTAGTTCTCTTGTGCTTTAGTCTCAGCAGGCAGATTGCTGTCAACGGGTTTTATCTGAATCGGTAGATTGGCATCAGCCGCCCCCTTGTCTTCTGTCGAAGACAGAAAAGGGGGCTGTATCGTCGGCTTTGAAGCAACGGGGGGAGCTGGTGCGGGCTTGAAAATCACTTTTTGCTTATAATCGGCCATTGTCTCAAGTCGGTGCTTTGCCTGGGCGACGGCTACAGTACCTTCGAGATCAGGGTTTGCGGCGATAATCTGATATATCTGCTGTGCCTTTTCAAAATTACCAAGCTCTTCCTCACAGAGCCCCAGGCCGAATTCAGCCGCAGCCATTAGAGGCGGATTAGATGTCCCCTTCAGGCGGGACTGGATTGCTTCGGTGTAAGCAGCCTTTGCCTGGTTTATCTGGCTTACGAAATCCTCCTGGCTTATGGTCCCGGGCCGATAATGCAATTCCGTCCGAAGTGCTTCGGCCTGTTTAATAAGGGCCAAAGCAGCCATCTGGTCGCTTTTGGCGTTTTGGGCGAAGTTTCCAAGACTGTTGGCGGGCTGAAGGAGTATAAATGAAAGGTCCCTTCCCTGTGCCTGAGCACTAAGGACCTGCATTTTGCTGGCCGATAGCTGGTTAAGCAGACTTGTAAACTCAAGCTGTTCGTCAGCTACAGTTTTTTTGCTGAAGCTGACCCAGATATAAACGGCTGCGCCCGCAATAATCACTGCTGCGATGACGACAAAAATCGTGATATTTTCTTTGGCCCACTGCGGCAGGTTACTCAGCCATTCGGCCAATTCATTGGTTTTTAGTTCGTGCCGGTGCTCGGATTTCATTTTTTTCTCCATTATCAGAATTCAGTTGTCGCCAACACTCCAAAAGCTATGACGACGGAGCATGGACTTAAATCGTCATTGTAGCAAAATCTCTTTTATCTTGCAATAGGTCTGTTAATCGGTTAAATTTTACCCCGTTAGAAATTCCGGCCAAAGGCGACCCCCTTGTCTTCTATCGAAGACAGAAAAGGGGGTTGCGGCGGTTTTCTTTCTAACGGGATTAGCTGATAATTAGACGAAAGGGTATAGATGTTTGAAATAAGGGTAAAGGGCAAAAGTCGCCGACGTTCCAAAGCTATGGCCACGGAGCGACAACCGCTTTTATTTTTTACCGTTTGCTTTTCACTGGTCTTGACGGCAGTAATCTTACAAAGCAAAACCGAAGCAGCGGTGGCAGGTGTATTAGAAGACATCTGGGACCCCGCGAAATATATCAGCCTTGATGAGATTAAGCCTGGGATGGAGGCGTATTGTCTGACGGAGTATGGGCTTGCCGGGATTGAGAAGTTTGGTCTGGAGGTTGTGGACGTCGTACGCAAGATGGAACCGGGCATGGATGTGATTTTGGTTAAGGGTACTGATGAGCGTTTTATCCACACTGGTCCTGTGGCTGGATGCAGTGGTTCGCCGGTCTATATAGACGGCAGATTGGCCGGGGCGCTGGCTTTAGCGTGGATTTACTCCAAGGACCCGATTTACGGCGTAACCCCAATCGAGGAAATGCTCAAAGTAGGCAGGGGACCGCAAGTTAGCCGTTCCAGACAAAGTGCAGGGCAGACATGGTCTGTGTTCGATTTTTCCAGGCCGATTGATTTCGCCGAGATTGACAGACAATTCAAAAACGGGCTGGTTCAGAGAAGCCGTAATCTTGATGGCGTTAATGCTTTGCCGTGTCCTTTGATTACCTCAGGTCTGCCGAGGGGAGTTTGTGAACAACTGGACGAGCTGGTTAAGCCTTTCGGACTGATGGTTGTCGCAGGCGGGGGTAGTGGAAGTCCCACCCCTGTCTCTGCCGAAAAGGTTCAATTAATCCCCGGGGCCTGTCTTATTGTGCCGTTGGTAAGCGGTGATATAACTATGGCCGTGACTGGAACGGTAACCGAAGTTAGGGGTGATAAAGTTTATGGCTTCGGGCACAGCTATCTCGGTTACGGCCCAGTAGATTTGCCGATGGCCACGGGGAAAGTGCACACAGTGATATCAAACATATATCGTTCTTTTAAGCTGACCAGCGTGTTAGAGACGGTCGGCGCTTTGACAATAGATGAGTCGATGGCGGTCTTCGGGCGGATTGGTGCAAAGGCCAAAACGATACCACTAACGATACGTATAGACCGCTACAACGATATTAAGAAACGCGTTTACAACTGCCGGGTTGCAAATAATCGGCTGCTTACCCCGCTGTTGCTTCAGTCTGCTGTAGCCGGGGCGGCTTTTCAGCTCGGTGATTTTCCGCCGGACCACATGGTAGAATATAAAGTAGCTATCGGTTTAGAGGATGCCGAATCAATTAACTTTGAAAACGTCTCCACCGCTCGAGGTCTGGCTGAGCTGATAATGGAAAGTGTCGGCTCGGTTGCGCTGCTTATGAATAACCCGTATAAAGAAGTTGGTATAGAATCCATCGATTATGATATTCACATCACTCCGAAGAACATTATTTCACATATATGGTCGTTGGATTTGTCCAGTTCCAAGGTCAAGGCAGGCGAGAATATCAAGATTGGAGTCGTTGTGGAATCCGTTTTGGCGGGAAAGAAAAAATACCAGTGTACCTTAGAAATACCCGAAGATTTGGCACCCGGAAAATATGAGCTGACGGTGTGCGGCTCGCCGGATTATGAGGGGTTTCTTCTGAAAGCCGTCCCTTATAAATTTATCGCACAAAGTGTGCCGGATTTGATTGAAGCGCTTAATTATTCTTTGGGGATTAGTAAAGCAAAGCTGTATTTTGTTTTGGCTCTGCCGCCCGGGGGTGTTACCCTCGAGCAGGCTGAGCTGCCTGACCTGCCGGGAACCAGAGCTTTGGTCCTGCAGAACGCTCAAAGGGCGCTGAAAATCCAGCCATATCCACATTGGATTGAGCGAAGCTTAGAAACCGGCACAGTGGTTATAGACAAAAAGGTTATGAAAATAACGGTAGAGAAATAAAATCAGGACATCAGTGTATCAGCTCATCAGAATAACAGGAAAAGGCAAAGTTTACCTTATATCCTGAGAACCTGATGCTCACTACCTGATAATCTGGTGCCAGAGGGCCTAATCAGAATGTTGTTTTTTTATTTTCCACTTTGTTAATTTGAGGTGTTGCGATGATAGAACAATTTCCTATTAATTTTAGACGAACCATTTCGACTTTGCTCTGTTTGTCTTTGAGTTCAGCCTGTTTTGCGGTTAGCAGCAAGGTCACGCGCCATAACAGCAGCTCGGATTTATTGAAAGGCAAGGCCAAAGGGCTTGTGATTAGCTCGCGTGGGACTATTCAGCTCGGGCGGGCAGCCGAGGCGCCAATCGAGGATTTTGAGGACGTATGGTCGATAAACAGTATCGTTGTGAGCGGCGGAACGGTCTATTTCGGCACAAGCCCCAACGGCGGTATCTATAAATACAGCCTCAATAAACTGATAAAAATTTATCCCCTGGAAGAAGAGCGGGGCCGGTCAGAGAAACAAACAAACGACGTAAACGAATCTGATGGTACGAAAGTCGAGGCTGAGGAGCATCTGACAAACGAGCATATTTTCGCCATGTCAACTGACGTGTCAGGCAGACTTTTAGCTGCTATCAGCGGCAAAAAATGCAGACTGTGCCGGTTCGAAGGCGATAAAAGGGATGTTATTTTTGAACCGAACGATGCCAAATACATCTTCGCAATATCTCTCGACGAAAGCGGTAATATTTACTTAGGGACCGGGCCGGAAGGCAAGGTTTATCGACTTGATTCTCTCGGTAAAAAGGCTCAGCTTCTTTATGATAGCCTCGACAAGAACATACTTTCACTTGCGACCGACGAGGAAGGTTATATTTATGCAGGAAGTGACAGCCGAGGGCTCGTATATAAGATAAACCCGCGTACTAAAAAAACGATGGTTTTATATGACAGTAACCAGCCTGAGATTACAGCGCTGTTATTTACAACAGGCTCAAGGGCTAAAGACTCCGGAGAAGGCGGGCTGTATGCAGCGACAACATCCGCTAAGATAGTTCAGACCCAAACGCAATTTGCCGCCCAACAGCCTCCAGAGGGTCGGCCTGAGGCCGAAACGGATGAAGGCGAAAACTCCAGCCCGAACAAGGGCGGACGCAAACTTAAAATTGCAAATACACAAAAACCGAGCGATGGTAAACCCGGACAGGGACAGCCTCCGGTCCGCAAAGGAGCAAAACCAGAACAAGCCAGTTTTATATACAAAATAACGAAAGACGGTTTCGTAAACGATATATTCAACGAGGCCGTTGTTTTCTTCTGCCTGGCAGAAGAGGATGGAAAACTGCTTGTTGGAACCGGAAACGGCGCCCAGCTCTTCAGCATTGACCCGGTCGCCGAGCAGGAAGCAATTATATATGAGGATGAGCAGGCGGCACAAGTAACAGCGATAGCCGTGGCCGGTGATGATGTGTATCTCGGGACAGCAAATCCCGCGAAGTTAATAAAATTGAGCTCCGGGTTTGCTTCGGAGGGAACTTACACTTCCGACCTTGTCGATGCCGGTCAGCCGGCGAAGTGGGGCAAGCTGCAGCTTGAAGCAGATATTCCACAAGGATGCAAAGTACAGGTGGCTTCTCGCAGCGGAAACGTCAAGGATGTCAACGACCCGACTTTTTCGGATTGGACCGAGCCAGTAGAAATCACAGAGCCAGTACAGCTTGAGTGTCCGCTGGGCAGATTCTGTCAATATAAACTTGTGCTGCAAAGTGAAGACGGCAGTAAAAGCCCGCTTATAAGGGAGATTGCCGTTGCCAGCACTGTACCGAATCTGGCGCCAAAAATCGCATCGGTAACTACTGAACGAGATGCGAAGCCCGGCAAAGAAGGAGTTCTCAAAATCAGCTACAGGACCGAAGATGATAATGGCGATAAGCTGATTTACAAAATTGATTTCAGAAAAGTCGGCAGAACAAACTGGATTGAGCTTAAAGACGAGCTCGAAGCTGCCAGCTTCGAGTGGGAAGGAAAGACTGTTGAGGACGGCAGATACGAGGTCAGGATAACCGCAAGCGACGAGAGAAGCAATACCACTTCGACCAAGCTGACCGGCAGCAGGATAAGCGACCCGGTGGTGGTTGATAACACCGGGCCGGTCGTTAAGAACATAACAACATCCGCCCTTAAAAACACCGGACAGTACAGGATTTTTGAGATTAAGGTTCAGGACGAGCTCAGTGCAATTGGGAAGCTGGAATATACAATCGACAGTAACGCTGACTGGATAGGTACTGTGCCGGACGATTTGGTTTATGATACTATGGATGAGAATTTCACCATCAAAATAGATGCGAAAAAAGATTTACCCAAAGGCGACCATGTATTGACGATTAAAGTCAGCGATGCAGTCGGCAATACAACGTATAAGACTTTCGAGGTCAATACTTGACGAAATTAGAAAGTGCCTAAAGTGAGCTAAAGTGCCTAAAGTGAGCTAAAGTTATATGCAACTTTAGGCACTCCACACTTTAGACACTACATACTTCCAATGCGGCGTATCGAATTTGAAAAAATTGTTGAGACGGTCGAATCACTTTGCATATCAGCCGGCTACGAGCTGCCTGAGGATGTTTTAGCTGCCCTTAAAGAAGCGGCACGGAAAGAATCCAACCCGGGGGCTGTAAAAATACTGGAACAGCTCATCGAAAATGCCCGAATATCAGCAGATGAAAAGATACCTTTATGCCAGGATACGGGGCTTGCTGTGGTCTTTGTAGAGCAGGGTTCTGAAGTGGCGGTTGCGCGGCCTGCCGGCCAGGCGCAAACGACTTTGTGCGATGCGATCAACGCAGGTGTTGCGGCAGGCTTTCAAAAAGGTCATCTGCGAAATAGCGTTGTAGCCGAGCCTCTAAGAAGAAAAGACGCAGGACACAAGACTCAAGACTCAAGGCTCAAGACAAAGGATTCTGGTCTGTGGTCTGGTGTCTGTGGTCTTGAGTCTTATAATACACCTGCAATAATTCATTATATGATTGTGCCGGGCGATAAGCTGAAGCTGACCGTTATGACCAAAGGCGGCGGGTGTGAGAATAAAAGCCAGTTCAGGATGTTCAAACCCACAGCCCGGAAAGAGCAGATAATTGATTGGATTGTTGATGTTGTCGGCTCTGCCGGCGCCGATGCCTGTCCGCCGTTTGTGGTGGGAGTAGGAATTGGGGGCAATTTTGAACTAAGCTGTCTGCTGAGCAAAAAGGCACTGTGCCGGAATCTGGACGAGAAGAACAGTGATGAATTTTACGCTGAGCTTGAGGGGGATTTGCTTTCGAGAATCAATGCACTTGGCTTAGGCCCGCAAGGGTTCGGCGGCGATGCTACCGCTTTGGCTGTCCTCATCGAGACGGCGGCATGCCACATTGCTTCGCTGCCGGTGGCGGTGAACATCGAATGCCACAGCCATAGACACAAAACGGCGATAATTTAATCCATTGCCGATTGAAATCGAAAATCGTTCGATATTATTTAAACGGCTGTTTGTTCGGCCAGCCGTATTTCTCGAATCTGCCGAACTCCATTTCCGACCTGTCACTGGTGTCTTTTTTTAGTGCCGACCGCACTTCCTCGACATGGGCGTCCACAAAGACCGCGTTGACCGTGCCGCTATTAAGGTCTGCGCTAGGTGCACTGTGGAAGGTGCCGAACCAATCGCGACCATCGGGACACAAGGCGTTGTCGTTGAGCACATTGGAGTTGCCCGGCCTCATCCACATATTCTCCTCACCGAAGAAAAATACCTCCGATTTACTTCTTGTTATTTCGGAACGTTTATGAATCCCGCCGCGTCCTGTTGAGTCTGTTGCCGAAGAGCCGCCCGGGTCCCCCGACTTCGAGCCTAACCAGGAGTTCATGCTGTAACTGTATTGAGGAATAACCGGTATGGAAGGGTCGTGGCTGGGATGCCTTGTGCCCTCGGACTTGGCAAGGACTTTGAACGATGGGCAGAGATTGACCTTCTTTTCCGATAGATAGGGCCAAAGGGGACCGTCAGGCGGATATCTCGGGTCGTGCCATCGACAGTAACGCTCGTACCCGCCCACAGGATACTCATTCGCGACGAGCGAGGTCCATGAATAAGGATAACGGTCGTCATTGTCATCCAAATATAAGGTCTGTACTATGCCGTATTGACGCAGGTTTGCCCGACAAGTCATTTCCCTTGCCTGTTCCTTAACGCGCTGCAGTGCCGGCATCAATATCGCCATTAATATCGCAATGATGGCGATTACGACCAACAGTTCTATTAAGGTAAATCCCCTTCGTTTGTCCATAATGTTACTCCTTTCATAGTTTTAAATAGTAATAGTAAAGGGTTAAATAATCATCAATAACCAATCGCCAGATACCAATTTCAATAGTCTTTAAATTTTCCCATCCAGCCGTTGCCATAATTTCTCCAGTCGCCAGGTGTAACCCCGCCGGCCGTGGTCCAGGGATTGACCGGGTTGAAACCACGAGACCACTTTAATGTCCACAACTGTTTAAGCCCTACTTTTTGGACGTGATAGTCCATAAAAATGGCACTTATGTGTCCATCGTGACGGTTGAGGCAGTAACGGTTCATTGCGTTGTCGTCGCCTTGATATTGATGGTCATCGTATTCCGGGGGGGTGTCGTCGTCATCCGGCCATCCACACCAGAAATAGCAATCAAGCAACATAGGTATCTCATTGCCGCCCTTGACGTTAATGCTTCTCCAGAATCTGTTGGTCGGTTTTCCATAAACGTCACTGCCCACGGGCACATATATATAGCCGTTTACCCCATAACTGCCATAAAAGCCTATTGTACGCTGTCCTCCGGCATCCCAGGGAGGAACTTTTCCCCAGGCTATAAATGTGCTACCCCACCAATTGACTCCCGTTATCATGTCCGGGTTGGCGATTTTTGAGGCCACCGGGCAGCAGCGTATGTCTTCGGTGGTGATATAGTATTCCCGCATTGAATCCATCCAGCGTCCGTAAGCGTTACTGCCGCCCCTGCGTTCGGGGAAATAGCCTTCGTTGTCGTTCGTGTACATCGCAAAGATGGTGCCCCATTGTCTGAGGTTAGACTGACAGGCAACTCCTCGTGCCTGTTTCCTTACTCGCTGCAGTGCGGGCATCAAGATGGCCATCAACAGAGCAATGATGGCAATCACCACTAAAAGTTCTATTAATGTGAAGCCCTTTTTTATACGCACTTTCCCCTTGTCCTCCAAAGAAACGTTTTTTTTCAAAGAATCAATTAGCACAAGAAACACGCCTGCGGCCGTGACTGTTGTGTGTAAATCCTATTCTCTCGCGGCTTTACCCCACATAGCCATAGCGGCCCAGTGAATGTCTTCATTGCCGGCTTGTGTCCCGGAGAAAGCCGTCGGCGGCACCCGCTTGCCAAACTCGATTGTACGCTGGTCTTTCCATTTGTGATATTCACTGTGCCCGTCTGCAAAAGAAAAGGTCGTGCCATCACCGTGCCGGACCGGCGGCGGGTCCCACCACTGCTCCTGCTTAACATAACAGGTCCAACCACCCAGAGCAGAGGGTGTTGTACCGCCATCATCAAGAAAGACAATCCTGTAGGCAGGGCTGGGAATATCTATTCTTTTCTTGATCATCTCCGCACCCATATCGGGCCAATCCTTACAATTCATAGAATCAGACACAGAGTACGTCCGCATTATATTTTCCTGAGCGCCTCCGCGAACAATCTTGCCCACAGTTGGACACTTGTAAAGTTTCAAGTCCTTGACGTATGGCCACAAG
This sequence comes from Sedimentisphaerales bacterium, assembly GCA_049287505.1. GTDB lineage: Bacteria > Planctomycetota > Phycisphaerae > Sedimentisphaerales > Anaerobacaceae > NIOZ-UU13. The sequence goes on from JBAQFY010000144.1 coordinate 9,925, forward strand.
GCTCCATTCAGGATAGCGTCTGTTTTCTGCTCTACGGTCATCCCAGACGACCAATCTCTGAGGACCCACGGAGTCTCATTCTGATGTATGCTGTATTCGCCGGTATCGCCGTTGACGAGCTTGTCGTCGTTGTCATCGGCATACATAATCCACGAAAGGGTCAACTGCTTGAGATTGCTCAGGCAGGTCGAACGCTTGCCCTGTTCCCTGGCCCGATTTAGAGCCGGCATCAAGATGGCCATCAGTACCGCGATAATAGCGATTACCACCAAAAGCTCTATTAGTGTGAATCCTATTTTTCTGCGCATAATAATCCCTTTCTTGTTCTGTGCAAAAAAAATAAGTTTCTTTTTAATATTATTCAGCAAGAAAGGCCGAGCCTAAAAACCCGGCCCTTTCTGCACATTAGCAATTTTTAGTAGTCCCTGAAGGATTGAATCCATTCGGGCCAGTCGTTGGCCTGGACGCCGCCGGCCAATGTGTAAGGGCCCGACGTGTTAAATGACTTGTGCCACTTTAGCGTCCACAACTCCTTAAGCCCGATCTTTCTTGCAGAGTAATCCAGAAAGGAACAGCCGACGTAACCCACGTGTCGGTTGATACAGCAGCGGCCAAAATTGTTCCCGGACCAGGCTGCGAACTCATACTCGGCGGGGCCGTTATTTTCTAACGGCCAGAGGTCGAAGCGAAGGGCATCTA
>JBAQFY010000145.1:0-22143 GCA_049287505.1 Sedimentisphaerales bacterium
ATGGAATATCGACCTGCAGGCTTTTGCAGACCAGGGCGTGAACCTTACCAATGTCAATACGATTGCCCTTGGATTAGGCAATAAGAAAACCCCGCAGGCTGGTGGGTCAGGTACGATGTACTATGACGATATTCGTTTATATCCACCAGCACCGTAAACCGGGATTTAAGCGGCAATTAAAATTGTGTGGTTGCCCCCGTTAGATAACGTCGTATTTTTCATATCTAACGGGGTTGATATAGTAGATTTGTATTGACTCAGAGCTTATACCTATCGATTTGGTATAAGCTCTTTTTTAAATTAATTCAGCAGTAGGGAGATTTCGGCTGGAGCAGAACTTCAATCGCGATATTGATTATTGCGGAAGGTGATAGAGAATTTAGAAATGAAATCCCTGGCTTGCATGGTTTCGTATGCAACTTGACATGATTATGTTCGTTGGATATTATTACGTTTACTCCACGCGAAGATAACGTGTCGTATTAGTATTCGGTACACGTTTACGATAGCCAAAGATGGAATCGAGATGATTTTTCAAAGGAAAGACCGTTGGTACAGTTGCGTATAGTGGATGGTTTCGCTAATTCTGCTGTTCTTTCCTGCTTATAAAGGCAAATTTATAATGATTAAGAAATATATCCTAATAATTTGTCCGATACCAGCCCTTGTCAATAAAGGACTTACGGAAAAACTTGCGTTTTTTTAGGTGCTGAATTATATCGGGGCCTTTTTTAGCTGTTTTTAAACCGAGGACCTATTTCTTAGGTTTGACGTTCTTTACGGTCGGAATTTTAAGGTAACCTGCAAGGTTGTCATATTTTATTTTGATACTTTCATCTGTGACGTGATTGAGTCTTCGAGCACCACCCGGTAATAGCTTCCCATTTCGGGCGACAAAAACAACGTTGATAATTGTTTTACCATAATCTTTGACACGTTGAACTGCTGGTACATAATCTTGGTCACCAGAAACTATAACGCCCACATCATAAATATCGCGCAACGTAATCAGGTCCGTCGCGAGCTTCACATCTACTGCTTTCTCTCTTTGCAATCTACTTTCAAATGCGTTGAATGTTATTGCTCCTGCTTGTCTGAACTCAATACGTGAGCAATGGTAAGATATGTTGTCATGGAAGTTTCTCCACCATTCAAATCTATGACGCATTATATTTTCACGTTCGACCAGTATTTCTGTAATCTCCTTCATCTTCTCCAGAAGCGCTTCATCTTGTAAAGTAGCGAGCTCTTCCCTAACCGACTTACTTTTGTCAAGAACGCTCCTCAGGGCGTCGGGGTACTTCTCAATATCTGGGAATTTGTATGGGAACATATCCAAGAATTGAACAACATACCAATACGTTCTTACTCTTTCACCCCCAGGTGCAGCAATAGACACAAAATAATCGAATAGCTGATTCCAGTCAGCTTCTTTCGGTAGGTAGTTGTTTTTGATTGAATTGTTCAAATAATTCTACAATGGAATGCCGGAAATTCTCCCCATCTACAAAAACACATACCCTCTTGGCCACTAAATTCCCTCTATATGTGAAACGCGGGAGGCACGCAGCCTCCCGCCGTTATATTGTGCTTGGGACGCACCCAAGCATTGTTCACTGTAATAAACTACCAAACTATTATCGCACATCGGGGCTCAAATGTTCAAGTAAAAAATGGCCGATAGCAAGATTGTGTTATAAAAAGACACAAAATGCTTAGTTATAGCCCCAAAAAGGCCACTATTTTAAAAAATATTCTAACCTTCGCGAAGTGCCTCATTTTTTTTTCAAAAAATCTCTTGCAAAGCTCAGCAACTACCGATAGATTATAACTATGGAACACACAGCGTCAAACCTATTTGACAAATCCAAAATAACGGGCGGGATAGCTCTGTCGGTAAAGCCGCGGCGCCGGACATCCAATACGGCAAAGGCAGGATAATCATGCTCGGTTTTCGCCCGCAGCATCGTACACAGACGCACGGCACGTTTAAAATATTATTCAACGCCCTTTACTACAGTGTTGCCGAGGAGACCGTTCTTTAAAATGGTAGCTTTGTCAGAATGTGCTTGATATTGAATTCACAAGGGCAACAATAAAAACATTGAGGAAAGCCATCGGACGGCAAGACCACCCCCAAACAAGCCTTCGACGAACTCATACCGGGGTTTGAGGGTGCCCCCCTGTATTCCATTAATAACTCAAAGCTCAATTATTCGATTTAAGGAAAAAAGGTAGATTGTTATAATCCGGTTATGAAAAGACTATATTGGACAAGCCCCGCTCTTTTTGAGGCTGAAGTTGAAGTCACAACAATCGCCGACTGCAAAGTTACTATCGACCCGGTCATTCGGATAAGCTCTTAATAACTACGTTACAAACACCAACTTACATAACGATAAAAACGGTTAGAACGACCGTTGTCTTTAGGGAAGCGCCCGTAGGGTGCATTTGTTCATACGTTCCTTGAATCATAATAACATGATAGCATATAATGCATGAAATGCTAACGGTTTCGGAACCATTTAGGTCAATCCAACCTGTCCGAACGAGAAATAAAAGAAGTAACTGCTGCCGAATTCCTGTATCAAACGGTTGAGTACGGCCTGACGGTTTACAGTCTGCATGGACTTTCTTAGTTGAACAAATTTCATATAGCGTTGAATGGTTTCACGCCTTATCTTGAACTTATTTAAGTTGATTTGTTGTCCCTGAACGCCAAAGTATATGAGTATAGCCTCTTCATAAAGGGTCGGAATGCCTTGATATCCAAGGTCATTGAGACGTTCAATATTCTCCACGACCTTGTCGGCCCGGCTGGTCAGCAGGTAACATGCCATAAGATATTCAAAGGCCATCTGATTGCGTGGATTTTGTTCTAACAATCCCAACAGTATTTCACTGACGGATTCTTTACCGATAACCGGATATTGCTCTTCGTGCATATACGAACGGATTTTGTCAATATAGGCCGTTTGATAAGGTGTAAAGCCATTGTTCAGGTTACTAAGCAGGGCATCTGCAGTGTTACGAAAGATGAGGTCCTTTTTCAAGGCGTTTAGGTAAATCCGTGCAGTGTCCGTTTGTCTCTTGAGAATTTTAATCCAGGCCAGTTTTTCGAGCGCGATGCCGGAATGGCTCTTAACGGCCAGCAGTTCGGACGCCTCTTTTTCAGCCATATTGACTTGCCCCAATTCCATAAAGACATCGCATAATTTCAACTGTGTCAGATATGATTCCTTTTTTTCGTGTGTGAGCATAAGTGCCTGCGGCGTCTGTGGGAACTGAAAAAGGTCATACGGCAGTCTGCCGGTATGATACAAGGCCCTAATGATGTCATGATTGAAATAGGGATTGCTTATCCCTTTGGGCAGACTGTGACTAAGCTCAATGACCTTGTCCCATTGCTTCTGACGGGAATAGGCGTTTGACAGGACGAATGCCTTGCTCATCTGGTCGTAGCTGAAGTAAAGGCCCATGCCCATGAGTACGATTGGGACGGCTATTACGACCGGTTTCCCGAAAGACTTTAGCAATATCTTCTTTTGCCCGGCGAAGGCATTTGTTTTTTCCGCTTTTTTCGTTTTGAAACGGACCTTGCGGGATTGTTTGTGCTTACTGAAAACGATTTTCCCCAGGAACATAACTGACACAGTCAAAGGCATGAATCCGTACAGGAGGAAAATCAAGACCCTCAAGAAGGTCTTCATGCCCAGGGTGGCAGTCGGAGAAAAGGGTGCCAAGCTGAGCAAGGCCTGTTGAGGCGGTAAAACAAAAAGGTATTGAGCAAGGGCCCAGGTAATTACGACACTCGCGGGAACGGCAAGAATAGTCAGTCCCCAATTTCTGTGAACAAAAATCCCGTATATTACTGTCATGAGCAAAAAGACCAACACTCCTCCTGCGCCCATTAGCCAGAACCCGACTGCTACAAAAAGGCAATAGACTACAACACGAATAGAAGTTTTACGTAAAGGCAGCTTTTCGAAAACAAGGGAAAAATACAGCCCCAAAGACACAACCAAACAGGCAGATAGAGGATGCTTATAGCGGCTATATAGGAGAAAAATCATAATCCCCGGAAAACAGGTTAGAACTGTAGAACGAGGATGGCCGGCGACTACGAAATGACGTCTGGATAGCTCACCCAGACACAAAGCAATTAGTACAATTATCAAGGCGCCCAGCCATGAGTGATAGTACCCCTGGGAAAGAAATCCTGCTATATACACAACGAATCCACCGGGCACGCCGAGGGAGTCTTTCATAAACGACCAGCCGGTCATAAATGAGGGGGCATCCGGTATGATGGTGCCGAAACAGTGATAGATTAGATGCGGCTCAATAAAGAGCCATAGATAGACGTAGCAGAGCAAAAAGAATATCAGATTATGTGGAAATCGTTTTATTCTTATTTGCATGCCTTAACGCTCCAAATCCGGAAAAGCCTCATTCACGTTCCTGCCAAGGCTCGGATTGAACGGCCTTGGGGCTGGCCCCAGTAATGGGAACATCAACGCTTATAGACCGCTCGGAACGGGCCGCTCGGGACAGGGAGGATTGACTGACCTTGATGCTGCCCTTGACAAGCTCAGGAACACTGTATGTCTCCAGTAGCGAATCGTAGTACGTAGGGTCCTTCTGCGGCAGGACAAAAGGCTTATGTACCGTACCTGTGTGATCAACGTAACTGAAATAGGTCCTGGTCAACAAGCCTCCCTGACGCTTACTGCTGAACGCAATCCACCGGCTGTTACTTGACCAACTGTGCCACGATTCTGAATACCGACTGTTTATCCCCAGCTTGCGATATTGACCTGTGCCCAGCTCCATGATATATAGGTCACTGCTGGGCTGATACACCGGAAAACAACCGTACCGACACATACAAAACAAAAGAAACCGGCCGTCCGGCGAGACCCGCGGCAACAGGATACTCAAACCGGTTTCTTCCGCGGACAACACGGTCTCGGCAGTGCCCCATTTATCTGTGTCCACATCATAAGCGATGCGGCAAAGTTCATACCGGAGTTTGTCGTAGTTCTCGGGCGGCACCGTGTCCCGATCTTCCCACAGGATGGGCGCGCTGCAAAAATAGAGATACCGGCCATCCGGTGACCATGTGGGATAAGTCTCGAGCCGAGCCTTGTCCGACAGGGCCGGGGGACATACTACCTTTTGGCTTTCAACGTGGTAGCACGCCAGGGCCGAATCAAGATCCACCACGTCACGGACTTCCATGCCCCCGGCATGAAAGAACTGCCGCACCTTGTTCAGTGAATATACGGCTAACCGGCCGCTGGGATGCCAGGCAGTGTAACTCCATTTGGCACCGATTTTACGGACTGAGCCGTTCCGGGCCAGCAGGGTATGACTGCCGTAAGTTGCGCTGCGCAGGCCGATTGTCATAGAGTCGGGTGCATTACCCACAAAGCTGTGACAGTTGAGACAGCCTTCGCCGAAAGACCGGCCGTGCATAATTAGAGACTCATGGTAACTGGCCAGATTACGCTGATATATCCTAATGTCCTTCCACCAGTTGTAGATAGGTTTCATGAACCGGTACACCACCACCTCGTCGATATCCTCCGGGGCAATGGTGTTGGTGATAGGCTGGAACCGTCTCCATCCCTGATTTGGGGCATTGACATAGACATCAAAGAAAATCTCATGGCCTTTGTTGGCATTGAGTAAAGTCCGCCATTTTTTAAGAGGAATGCGCATTTTGCCGGCCTTGCTGTAAATATCAATGGCCCGGCCACGAGCCGAATGGATGTTGACGCGGTAGGCCCGTCCCTTTTCGAGGATACGGAAATTCAATGGGGCGATATTGGGAGGAATAACGAGCCCGGAGTAGTCAGGGGTTATGTTAGGCTCATAGGCGGCTTGCACGTACTTCTCAATAGTCTTGGGAGAGCAGGACACCATCCACAATCCCAGTACGAGAAAACAACTACATAGAGACACTGTTATTTTTGATCTGATTGTCATATTTATCTGCAGGGTTCACTGGCATTACATATCCTTGAATTTGCATACTCAGGTGATTATAAATCAGTCGCCATTTCACAACAAGCCCTTTAATTATAAGAGTATATTCTTGATTTCAATCGTACTCATCGTGTATTTCAAGTTTTATTACCAGAATTTTGATTAGTTCTTTCCGTTGTTTTGGAGTCAGCCTCTGATCTTCCACCAGGAACAGCATTAGACGTCCAAAGGCACCTTCAAAGCCATGGTCCAACAACGTTGTGAGGTTGGAGCTACATGCCTGTTGCCCTAAGAATAAGTTCGTAGAAACTGCGGTTGCTTTGGGCCGTTGATGTCAATCTGAGGAGCCATCCACTCTCATCCGATGGACTCCGTGTATCCTGATATGACTTGATGAACAAAAGTAGTCTGTTATAATCCGGTTATGAAAAGACTATATTGGACAAGCCCTGAGCTTTTTGAGGCTGAAGTTGAAGTCACAACAATCGCCGACTGCAAAGTTACTATAGTTCCAATCATTTTCCATCCTGATGAAGGTGGCCAGCCGGCCGACAAAGGTGCAATCGGACAGGCCAATGTTTGCAACGTTGAAATTATCAATGGCCGGATAGTTCACACACTTGACAGACCACTTACCGATGGTAAATACATTGCTCATGTGAACAAGCAACACAGGTGCTATACAGCGAGTCAACATACTGCTCAACACATCTTGTCAGGAATTGCTGAAAAACAATTCGGTCTTGGAACAACCGGCGTTCATATTGGCTTTGAGAGATGCACCGTTGATTTTGACAAGAGAATCGATTGGGAAACAGTAAAAGAGCTTGAGCAGCAATCGATGGAAGCTGTTGCTCTCAACGTTCCGGTTGAAACGGTGTTCGACGATACGGACGTTCGAATAAGGAGTGATTCCAAAGAAATAGAATCAGACGTAATCCGTGTGGTGAAGATTGGTGATTATGATAAATCAGCCTGCTGTGGGGCTCATCTTTGGACGACCGGTCAAATTGGAATCATTAGAATATTTGATATTGAGAGCAAGAAAAAAGGAACGAGAATATTTTTCCTTGCCGGGAGAAAGGCCCTCGAACACTCACAACTTGAGACAGCCATCTTAAGAGAGCTTAGAAAATCAGCCGGTTGCTCCACCTCCGAGCTCCCTGAAATCTTCCAGAAAACCTCGGACCATTCAAAAGAGCTGACCAAAGAAATAAATCTATTATGGGCTCGGATGCTGCCGGACCTTGTGAAGTCGGCTGAAGCAGTCGAAGTCGAATCATCGAAAATCGGCATCCAGGTTACTGATATACCCGAGCAACTGGTAAAAAAACTCGCAGGTATGATTGCGGATGCAGTTGACGGAGCGGGGATTGTAGTTAGTAATATCAGTATTGCAATAAGTTCAAACAAATTGAATGCCAACGACCTCCTCATGAAGATTCAAAATATTGTCGGAGCCAAAGGTGGAGGGTCATCTAAGGCGGCCAATGGTAGGCTGGGCAGAACTGTAACAACTGAGGAGCTCATAACGATTCTAAAGCACCATTAATTCTTTTTTAGAGGCGACAGTTGCAAAGTACGGACACGTGAAGTATCATACGAATAAGATAGTAATATCAGAAGTGTGTCACAATGTTTTATCCTGGAAATCGCAGCTAAGGAGAGAGTATGAAGTTCGGAGCAAGTTTTCTGCCATTAGGCACTGTGGTTTTACTTTTGACTGTGGCTTCCTTCTCCACAGAACGGTCGGTAGCTCTGAAGAACGTTGTTTACCCCGGACCTAACCGGGCGGACGAACCGTTTATCGAGGAGTTTTCTTTTTCTGCCGCGGTTCGATTCATGGACTCAGTAGCGCTTAGCTGGCAGAAAAAAGAGAGTTGTTTCGCTTGCCATTCAAATTATGCCTTGTTGCTCGCCCGCCCGGCCGTCACCTATGAAGTGCCTGTGCACAGGGAAATTCGCTCTGCCTTAGAGTATCTGGCGGAAAATCCCCGTCGCACAAATTACTGGGTGACTGAAGCGGTAATGGTGGCTTCGGTTCTGGCCCAAAACGATGCAGCAACAACCGGCAAGCTACACCCGTCAACCCGCAAGGCGCTGGACCGAATCTGGACGGCGCAGCGTGAAGACGGCGGGTGGACTTGGCTGGATAATAATGAGCCCCCCTCGGAGATTGATGACCACTATGGTGTGACTATGGCGGCCATTGGCGTTGCTGTTGCTCCGGACAACTATCGTGACACGCCGGCAGCGAAGAAGGGTCTTGAAAAAATCCGCATGTTTTTCAGGAATAACCCACCTGCTAACATGCACCATCGGGCAATGAAAATGCTGGCATCACTGCATATTGATGGTATTATGACGAATGATGAGCGTCAGGAGGTTATAAAGGACCTTTTTGCTCTGCAAAAGCACGACGGCGGCTGGGGATTGGCTACTCTGGGTAATTGGAAAAGGTCTGATGGCAAAGAGCAGGACTACGAATCGAGCGATGGATATGGTACAGGCTTTGCAATTTATGTTCTGCGTCTTGCCGGCGTCCCGGCGGAAGACCCGCGAATCCAAAAAGGAATTGAATGGCTCAAAACGCATCAGCGCGCCAGTGGACGCTGGTTCACGCGATCAATGAAACAGGATAGCAAGCATTACATAACTTACTCCGGAACCGCCTATGCAATTCTCGCACTGGCCGTATGTGGTGAAAGGGAAGCACCCGAACAGAAGTGACTCGGATGTCCTGCAATAGTGCGAAGGAAGGATTGCTCCATGCCATAAAATGCAATAACCTTTCTTATTCACTGCGCTGAAACTTGCAACTCAAACCTATCCGGCTATATCGTTAAAACTGCTTTTAGTTAGAATACCGCAATCGCCGGTTCAATATTACTGGTTTTTGGAATCTTCTGCCACATCGTTCTCTTAACATAAGCAAAATACTTGTCAGGAGTTTACTGGCTGTTATAATTTGGCTCGGATTGATAATTTGTTCGATTGCGTGGTACTGACTTTTAAAGGAGAGTACCTTTTGTCAGAGCCGTCTGTAAATTCAGAACCTCAACGCCGACCTCCGTGGTGGCGGTCGATTGGGCCGGCTCTAATCACCGCATGCGTTGTCTTCGGACCGGGCAGCTTGTTAATCAGTTCCAACGTCGGAGCCAATTACGGATACGAATTGCTGTGGCTGCTTGTCCTGACCGGTGTCCTGATGGGCACGTATATGACAATGGCCGCGCGAATCGGCGTCGTAGGCGGCGCCACACCCTGTACGCTGGTCGCCGGGCGTTTGGGTCGGCCAATTGCCGCCGTAATCGGAATCAATCTCTGTCTTATTTGCACGGCCTTCCAATTCTCCAACAACTTAGCTGTGGCCGCCGCTGCGGACGCCCTCGGCGTCGCCCGTCTCTTCGCAAATCCGGACGAAATGACCGAGCGCACCAGGAGTCTTATCAACAGCGGCGTCCTGCTGGCATTCAATGCGGCAATAATTGCTCTGGTCTTCACATTGAAACAGGTATATCGCACCTTGGAACGGATTATGAAGGTTATGGTAGCTGTGATATTGATATGCTTTTTCGCCAATCTTTTTATCGTTCGACCTGATGTGCTTGCGATATTGAAGGGCTTAATCCCCCGACTGCCCGAAGGCCTTTTGACGGGAGATAAAACAGGCAGTATTTATAGTAGTTACCCTATGGTTCTCATTGCTTCACTGCTGGGCACGACCTTTTCGGTAGCTGCCGCATTATACCAGGGCAATCTCGTGCGGGAAAAAGGATGGACAATCAGGGACTACGACCGCGGGATTGGTGACGCCATCGCCGGGGTCGCCATCCTGACCGGCGTCAGCGCAATTATTATGATGACCAGCGCTACGGTCCTTCGTGGTCAGCCGGCTAACGATATCAGCGTATTAGCTACACAACTACGGCCACTGCTTGGTACGACCACCCACGTACTCTTTTGTGTGGGACTGTTGGCGGTTGCTATGAATCCCTTTGTCATCAACGCAATGATTGGCGGCAGTATCTTAGCCGATGGAGTTGGCAAGCCAGCCAAATTAAGCGACCGTTGGTCCCGGCGTTTCACGGTAGTGGTTCTGCTGGTCGGAATGGCCGTAGCGATGATTGTTCTGCACACTCCCATTAAGAAGGTTGATGCAATTATTTTTGGCCAGGCCCTTACAGTCATCGGCAATCCGTTGATGGCTGTTACAATACTCTGGCTGGCGAATCGAAAAGACGTTATGGGCGAGAGGCGTAATACGCTGGTCCTGAACATCATCGGCGGAATGGGCCTGCTGGTAGTCATATTTATCGCCATCCGGGTCTTGTTTCTTGTGGTGTCGAGATTGACCTGATTGTTGATGCTCGATGCTCGATACCGGATGCTGGATGCTCGTTCGAGAATCGACCCGCCAACGGCGGGTTTTGATCGGAACCCAGCGTTGCTGGGTCGAGAAACGAGTTATTTATGATATATGTATCCGAATTAGACGAAGGTGCCTTGGAGGATATTCTCAGCAAGCCTGCCGATGCGACCAAAGAGATTATTGCCGGCCTGAATGGTGATATCGTCGTTTTGGGCGCAGGCGGCAAGATGGGACCGACCTTGGCGATAATGCTTAAAAAAGCGGCGAGTGGCAAAAATATTTATGCCGTCTCCCGGTTCAGCGACAAGGCCGTCCGAACCAGAATCGAGCAGGCGGGCATCAAAACCATCCAGGCTGATTTATTGGATGAATCACTTTATTCACAATTGCCAAATGTAGAAAATTTATTTTATTTGGCTGGTATGAAGTTCGGTTCCACGGGTAATCAGCCATTGACATGGGCGCTGAACAGCTTCCTGCCGGGTCTTGTAGCACAACATTACAAGAGTTCGCGCGTTGTGGTTTTCTCCACCGGCAACGTTTATCCTCTGGTTGACATCAATAGCGGCGGAGCATCCGAAGAAACTGCTCCCGACCCGATAGGCGAATATGCCCAGTCGTGCCTCGGCAGAGAACGTATCTTTGAATATTTCTCGCAGCTTCACAATACACCAATGACCATAGTCAGACTCAATTACGCCAATGAGCCTCGATATGGTATTATTGTTGACCTTACACAAAAGATTTTAAACAACGAGCCTATCGACCTGACTATGGGAGCGGTCAATCTTATCTGGCAGAGAGATGCCAATGATTATATCATCCGCTCCATCAGTCTTGCAAAATCCCCGCCGGCTATTCTTAATGTTACAGGACCGGATACTGTGTTGGTTCGTCAGCTCGCTGAGAAAATCGGCAAAGAGCTAAACAAAAAACCAATATTCGTATCCCAGGAAGCGCGAACAACTCTACTTTCAAACGCGTCTTTCTGTCTCAGCATGTTTGGGTATCCGCAGATGAAGCTCGATGAGATGGTGTCATTAATCGTCAAATGGGTAGCATCGGGCAAAACAGTTCTAAACAAGCCGACCAAGTATGATATTCGTAATGGCAAATTCTAAGGCCGATTTTTATGCTGGATATAAACATAATTGATACCCTGCGTTCGGGTTGTGTGATTCCTGCCCATCCGCTGGCTCTGAAGTCGGACAGAAAACTCGACGAGCGTCATCAAAAGGCGTTGACCCGCTATTATTTAGCTTCCGGCGCAGGCGGCTTGGCAGTAGGCGTTCACACCACCCAATTCGCTATCCATAACCCGAAAATAGGTTTATACCATCCGGTGCTGCAATTGGCCATCGAGACTGCTTGTAAATTTGCCGTGTCCACCCCCTTTTCTGCCTTCGGCAGAAGGCAAGGGGGGAATGAACCGATAATGATTGCAGGCATAGTAGGCAACACCAGGCATGCTCTCAAAGAAGCCCGATTGGCCAAAGACCTCGGCTATCATCTTGGGCTGCTTTCCCTCACGGCTCTAAAAGGTAAATCAATTGACGAGCTTGTTGACCACGCCAGAGAAGTAGCTCAAATAATACCTGTTATGGGATTCTATCTGCAGGAGGTCATAAGCAAAATGGTGCTGCCTATCGAGTTTTGGCAAAAGTTCGTTGAGATCCCAAACGTCCTTGCTATAAAAATTTCGCCATTCAACAGATACCAAACGCTTGATGTGCTCGAAGCAGTTGCCCGTTCCGGCAGAGCAGGCGAGGTCGCATTATATACAGGCAACGATGACAACATAATTTCCGATTTGCTAACGCGGTGTGAGTTTAACGTCAACGGTCATCCGGTTTCACTTCACATTGTCGGCGGATTGCTGGGCCAATGGGCTTGCTGGACTAAAAGGGCGGTTGAATACCTCACTCGTATTAAGACCATTCGTGAGTCCAATACACCGGTTCCGCAGCAGATGTTGACGTTAGCCAATCAATTGACATTGGCCAACAAGGCAATTTTCGATGCCGACAACCACTTCGCCGGCTGCATCCCAGGTATATCTTATGTATTAAAGCGACAAGGCCTTATGGATGAGCTGCTCGCATTAAATCCTGATGAACAGCTCTCACCCGGACAAGCCGACAAGATTGATAGAATAAGGCACGATTATCCACATCTTACTGATGACGATTTTGTCAATGACAATCTTCATAAGTGGTTGTCAGCCTGAATCAGTCACCTTCCCGGCAAGCCGGGAAGGTGACTGACCGAAAAAATATTTATTGGCAGTTTATTGTTGAATTTATTACACTGTTTTTGTTTTTGGAGAGAAACTTTCATCCTCCTTCTTATTTTTTTGGGAGAGAGTAAAATGACCCGGCAAGCTAACAAAAATTGTAAAGTGGAAATTAAAAATTCTAAGCTATGCAGAACAACTACAACTGGACAAGTTGTTCGTGCTACATTAGTGTTGTTGGTTATGTGTTTGTTAATAGACAAATGCTTAGCTGCGGACCGGTCGGTAATCGGCACAAGTCGTGGCGACCAAATGCTCGCCGAGTACTTCCGTGCCCAGACCGCAAGACTCGGCGAACAATGCCTGGCTGACATCAAAACCCTCGAGGACTGGGAAAAAAAACGAATAGTTTATCGAAAGCAGCTATTTGAGATGCTCGGGCTTGAGCCGCTTCCGGAAAAGACCGACCTCAAACCTGTCATTACAGGCAAAGTCGAGCATGAGCAGTTTACCGTTGAGAAGATTCATTATCAATCCAGACCCGGCCTTTACGTAACGGGTAATCTGTATATTCCAAAAGGTCTCGAAAAGCCGGCTCCGACGATTCTATACGTCTGCGGTCACTCCGAAGGCACGAAAAACGGTATCCGCTATGGTAACAAGGCTCCATACCAGCACCACCCCTCTTGGTTCGCACGCCATGGTTATGTGTGCTTCATCATTGACACGGTGCATCGTGGCGAGATAGAGGGTATTCATCACGGAACGTACCAGTACAAAATGTGGTGGTGGAATAGTCGCGGCTACACGCCCGCCGGCATCGAAGCATGGAACTGTATCCGTGCACTGGATTATCTCCAGACCCGCAAGGAAGTTGACAAAGACCGCATCGGAGTAACCGGTATCTCCGGCGGCGGCGCGTACAGTTGGTGGCTCTCTGCTATCGATGACCGTATCAAAGTCGCTGTCCCGGTGGCAGGTATCACCGACCTTCAGAACCACGTTGTGGACGGCTGCGTCGAAGGCCACTGCGACTGTATGTATCTTGTGAACACATACCGCTGGGACTATCCACTTGTGGCGGCACTGGTGGCGCCGCGACCCCTTCTAATCTCTAACAGCGACAAGGATACAATTTTCCCACTGGACGGGGTCCTGCGCCTGCACGAAAAAGTACGACGTATCTACAGGCTTTATAACGCCGAAAACAACCTCGGCCTGCACATTACCGAAGGCCCCCACAAAGATACACAGCAAACCAGAGTGCACACTTTTAGCTGGTTCAATCGCTTCCTCAAAGGCCAAGACCCATTGATCGACGAGCCGGCTGTCCCTTTTTTCCAGTGGTCACAACTCAAGGTTTTCGACGAGCTGCCCGCCGACCGGATAAACATACAGATACACGAATCATTCGTGCCCAAAGCTCCGCAACCCTTAGTACCACAATCAGCCGACGAATGGGCAAAGCAGCGCGAAGTCTGGATGAAAGCGCTTCGGGAAAAGTCGTTCAACGGCTGGCCGACAAAAGCCGAAGCGGGTCCGCTCAACGTCAAGCGCGCCTTCTCCATCGAGCGGCACGGCATCCGCTTCAGTGCCTTCGACTTCACTTCTCAGCCGCACGTTCGTCTGCGATTATACCTGGCGCACCAGGCCGGACTCGATAAGCCCCAGACGGTTGTGCTGAACGTACTGAGCGAACAGGAATGGACCGAGTGGTTGGCTGCTATGAGCGTTGGTTTTGCCGACGAGCTCAGCGGCTCCGCCACAGGCGAGCTGCCCGAGCCGGATGAGGATGCCTTCAAACGCAATCAGGAAATGTTTAGAAATAACAAGTGCGTGGTGGCGTACCTCGCACCTCGCGGGATTGGGCCGACCGCCTGGAATACCGACGAACAAAAGCGAACCCAAATTCGCCGGCGGTTTATGTTGCTCGGCCAGACACTCGATGGCATGCGGGTCTGGGACGTAAGACGGGCGATTCAGATGCTCCGTACCCTCGATTTGGCCGGCAACGTACCGGTGGCACTTGAAGGTAAGGGGCAGATGGCAGGCATCATGCTGTACGCCTCGCTGTTCGAGCCTGGTATTGTCAGACTCGACCTGTGGCATCTGCCCAGCTCGCACCGTGATGACGGCCCAACATTTCTCAACGTGCTGCGCTATCTGGATATACCACAGGCCGTAGCGATGGCTGCCGAGAAAAGTCAAATACGGCTCTATCAGGAAGACAACTCCGGATGGCGATTCCCACAGGCCGTCGCTGAGAAATTGGGTTGGCCCGATGATAGATTCCAGATGTACACCCTGTCCACTGACAAATAGTCCCAAGCGGATAATCCATAGGCTGTTCCGGGATTCCCGAGAATATTATCGGCGGAATATTTCAGCTAATTATAATAATCCACGTTTTATTTTGTTCTAAGTGCTTACCATAAAAAAGCTTGCGATTTCCCATGCGCACTATTCCCAGTCTATTATCGTTCGGAACATCCCATTAGAAATCGACGACTTTTTTCTAACGGGACTCTATCTTTGATTTTTTGCTTAACCTGGCCGAAATTTATTCCGATACAACATCAAAGAGCACAAAAGGGTTATTGGGTCAGAAGAAAGAGCAAGAAATGAAGATACAAAATCTTTCAAAAGATATTCTTCTCGTTGAGCTGCCTTCTAAGGGACCAAGAATAGCAAACGAGCTTAAAGCCGTTAACGAAACCATCAGCAGGAAATCTGACCGCAACGTCATAATCGATTTTTCCAGGGTTGAGATAATAAATTCTTCGAATATCAGCAATCTCTTAATAATGCACAATCTGCTGCACGACTCTGGACATCGGCTTATTCTCTGCAATGTTGCCACAGTGACCAAATGTATTTTTGTGGTTGCCGGCCTTGACAAGGTCTTCGATTTTGCTGATGACCAGCCAGCCGCCTTAGCGGCTATCCAGCACGCTGATTAGCCAACATTCTGGTTGTTACTCTACTTGCTGTTGTACGCAGTATCCCTATCGGCAGATGCTTACCGAAGCGTTTTTTGGTACCGCCTCACGATATTAATTCTTTCTTTTTAATCTTGTATTTTATCAATGCTGCCCGTTTCGTTCTTGCTTTTTCAAGCAATTTTTCAATTTCTCTTTTATTTTCTTTTTTCATCGCCTTTTTAAGTTTCACTAATTCAGCGATAACCTTATCGATACCTCTTGTGGTATTGTTTGCGTTTGTCAGCAGTACGTCGGCCCAGATGTTGGCCGGTCCAGATGCTATTCTCGATGTATCTATAAATCCCTTGCCGGCAAATTTCAATTCTTCGATGCTGTTGGCATTTATCAGTGCTGCTGCCGTTACGTGCGGCACATGGCTTACATTCGCGAAGATTCTGTCGTGCTCTGTCGGCGTCATCAACTTCACATAGCATCCGAGTCTTGACCAAAATTTTTTAAGGGTTTGCACTGCCTGCCGATTAGTCTTTTTTGTCGCTGTCAAAATGCACATTGCCCCCTCGAACAGGTCATCTCTGGCGAATTCCACGCCCCTTTGTTCTGAGCCGGCAATAGGATGCGAGCCGACATAGTGGACACTCTTCGGCAGCTTCCTAACTGCCCAGCGGTGGGGCAGGACCTTTGTCGAACCGACATCGGTAACAATACAGCCGCTCGGCAGTGCATCTGCTATTTCGCTGAATGTTTTCTCAAAAGTAGCTATAGGCGTAGCCAGGATAACAATATCTGCCTCAGATACGCTTGATTTTAAGCAATCGACGACTTCGGTTGCCACTGCCAATCCTCTGGCTTTGGCGCGAGTTGAGGGCCGATGCGTGTAACCTACCACTTTTACTCGGGCAAAAGAGCGTAAAACAGCTAATGAAATCGAGCCGCCTAAAAGACCCAATCCCATAACAGTTATCTGCCTTAAGTCTTTCATAATAAAGACCTTATGAAAATATACCTCAGAGAATCCGTTAAAAAGTACTGTACAGCCCCTTAAATGTCAATTTTTTTCTTTTATTTGTCCTATCAAAATGCTAACATTCTGACTTTAAGAGAATGCCCGTTGTGTATGGGCAATTTTTTTGCAAACATTTTCATTGTGTGCTTATGGCAGAGCCAGATACTACAACAGCTAAAATGCCTAATACTAACAATAGTCTAAGCAAAGCCGGTCACCTCGAATTTGAGGAGAAGGTTTCTGACATTGACAGCCAGATGAATGAGCTGCGCAAGCTCAGCTCAATTAAAGGCATTGATTATTCTACTGAGATTCGGCGGCTCCAAAAACACCAGGTTACCGAGCTGAAGCGAATCTATTCGAATCTGACCGCCTGGCAAACCGTTCAGGTGGCACGGCATCCGAACAGACCCCTTCTTTCCGACTATCTTAACCTGATGGTAAAGGATTTTCGCGAGCTGCACGGCGACAGATGCTTCGGCGACGACCGCGCAATCGTAACGGGTCTTGGCCAGATCGGAAGGGAAAGGGTATTGGTCATCGGCCAAAATAAAGGCAAAAACACAAAGCAAAAGGTCGCCTGTAATTTCGGATGTCCAAATCCTGAGGGCTATCGCAAGGCCCTGGCCAAGATGAAATTTGCTGAAAAGTTTGGCATTCCTGTCGTTACGCTCATTGACACCCCGGGTGCCTATCCGGGCATTGGTGCTGAAGAGCGAGGCCAGGCACAGGCGATAGCCGTCAATCTTATAGAAATGTCGCGCTTGAAGGTGCCGATAATTTGTATTGTCATTGGAGAAGGTGGTTCCGGCGGTGCTCTTGGAATAGGGGTCGGGGACAGGCTGGCAATGCTTGAATTCGCATATTATTCGGTGATATCCCCTGAGGGCTGTGCCGCAATCTTATGGCGCGACGGCTCACAAGCACCCCAGGCCGCTGAGGCACTTAAATTGACGAGCAGGGATTTATATAAGCTCGGACTGATCGACGAAGTCATTTCTGAGCCGCTCGGCGGCGCACACCGTAATCTTCACGATACCGTGTATAATGTCGAGAAATATATTGTAAAAACGCTGCGGGACCTTAAACGAACAAAGCTCGATAATCTGCTCGACAACAGGTACAAAAAATTACGCTCGTTAGGCGTCAGTCCCGCTGAGAAGCTGCGCCGCAAAACTCAGGCCGGCAAGGAAAGAGTAAAAGCAGCACTGGAAGCCATCCCGTCCAAAAGAAAACGAATCCCCGCCAAGGTCTGATACCTGCTTCCGCAGCGACAAGTTTACACCTGTGAAAGCAGGCCTCGCAGCTTTGATTGTGAAATATCTTCACAGCTTTGTCCCTCAATCGGGCTTCAACATTCACGAGATGCCGGAAGGAGAACAATTATGGCAAATATAAAACCAAGTTCAGAAAGAGAAAAATCTTCCTGCACCCCAAAAAAGAACAAAAGCTTGCTAACTCGAAGAAATTTCATCAAAACCGCAGTCGGAATCGGCGCTATGGGCGTTGTTGCAAAGGGCGCAAAGAAGACAAAAGAGGATGAATCAAAGCTGCCCGTGTGGACGGGAGACTTAAAAAGCTCCACAAAGCCGGCTCCCAGGATTCTCACCACATCAAAACCTAACGGCCTTAATATGATTGTAATCATTGCAGATACGTTCCGTGCGGACCATCTTGGCTGTTATGGTAGCACCCGTATAAAAACGCCTTATCTTGACAAGCTGGCAAAAGAAGGTCTGTTATTTGCGGACGCCACTGCCGAGGGACTGCCCACCATTCCCTGCCGAAGGGTTTATCACACGGGCAAGAGCGTACTTCCTGAGGCGAAGTGGGAGCCACTTGCCGATAGTGACATTACTTTTGCCGAAGTTTTGCAAAAGCATGCTGTTACAACCGGTTTTATTGTTGATACCTATCATCATTTCAAGCCCAATTACAATTTTCATCGCGGATTTGATTCCTGGCACTGGGTTCGCGGACAGGAGACCGACAGATGGAAAAGCGGCCCAAAAGAAAAGTTCGACCCGAAAAAGCACATGCCCGCTCATTTGTGGAACCAGAGCTATGACGCAAATATGCGTCAGTACCTGATGAATACGCAGGATAGAAAAAGCCAAGAGGATTACTTTTGTGCCCAGTCCTGCAGTTCGGCTATGGATTGGCTCGAACAAAATGCCAATGGTAATCCCTTTATGCTCTGGATAGATATGTTTGACCCTCATGAGCCGTGGGATGCACCTGAGCGATTCCAGAAAATGTACCGTGACGAATATCCCTATGAAAGATATTTATTCGGATATGGGGTCAGGAACGCTGATATTCGCCCGGATGATTTACCTGTCATCAGAGACCTTTATGCAGCAGAAGTTACGTTTAGTGATTATTGTATCGGTCGCCTTCTGAAAAGAGTTGAGCAGCTGGGGCTGATGGATAATACAATCATCGTGTTTTCGACCGACCACGGCACTCATCTCGGCGAGGAAGGTTGTGTACAGAAAACTCCCGGTCTTCTTAATGCTTGTGTTACTCATATTCCGCTAATTATAAAACATCCCGATAAAAAGTTTGCCGGCAAGCGTGTCGATGAGATTGTCAGTGCCGTCGATTTTATGCCCACGTTTCTTTCAATGCTTGGAATTGATGATTATAAGAATATGGACGGACAGAATATGTGGAAGCTGGTAACAGGGCAGGCTCCCTCGCTCCACGATAATGTTTACACGGTCTTTAACAAATTTGGGGCAATTCACAATCTGGATTGGCACTATTTCCAGAACGTTACAGGTAAAGACCTCGGCAAGGGACCCTGCCTTTATGATTTAGGAACAGACCCGGGCCAGACTACGAATGTTATTAAAAAGTTTCCAGAAGTGGCAAAAGATTTAAGAAACAAATTACAGAATCATCTCAAGGTCAAAATACCCCCCTTGAAGTTGTAATGAGTATCCGTTGCGGAAATAGTACGCCTGTTAGTCGAAGACCCCTTCTAACAGGGGGAAGCGTATGTATCCATATTTGTCATTCCCGCGGAAGCGGGTATCCAGCTTTTTCGTTCCGGCCCCCCTGCTTTCGCAGGGGTGACATCGTCGGCTTTTGTTTTCCGCAACTGGAACTAATTAAAACTTGTGGGGGATTATCACGGCACCATATAAGCTCCAAGTCGTTTGGTTTGAGTTAGTATTTTTACCTCTGATGGCGAAAAGGCCGGAAGTGGTTTGATTTCATAAAAATATAGGGCAGGCCTCCTTGCCCACCCTAATTAACAAACCTTCAAACGGATGTGAAATATCCGGATAAATACCTTCGCTCACTATCCTGCGTATCTGCTAAATCTATCCTCAATATAAAAATCTTTATGCTACAAGCTATTCGCTGTGCTTTTTCTGTCTTTGATTTCTATTGGGTTTTTGCCTTCTTCGATAGCTTCTATTTTTCTAACTCTTCTTTCGTGTCTTCCACCGCTGAATTCCGTATTAAGCCAGACTTCTACTATCTTTCGCAGCAGT
This sequence comes from Sedimentisphaerales bacterium, assembly GCA_049287505.1. Lineage (GTDB taxonomy): Bacteria > Planctomycetota > Phycisphaerae > Sedimentisphaerales > Anaerobacaceae > NIOZ-UU13. Next base: position 20,048 of record JBAQFY010000145.1, read on the forward strand.
ATCTCTCCGACCTGGTCTCCTGACAAACAAAGGACATTTGCATCGTTATGGTCGCGTGAAATCTGAGCACTCAGCTCATCATGGCACAATGCTGCTCTAATCCCATCTACTTTGTTTGCTGCTATACTCATTCCGATACCGGTTGCGCAAACTAAAATGCCTCTATCAACCTGTTTTTTTGACACCGCCATTGCTACTAAATAAGCTGGGTCAGGGTAATCAACTGGGTTGCTGTCGTTGGTGCCGAAATCAATACACTCATGGCCCAGCTCGGGAACTATGACCTTGATTTGCTCTTTTGCCTCGAAACCACGATGGTCGCTTCCAACTGCTATTTTCATATCACAAGCTCACCAATCTTTTCCTTCACCGCTGTTTCTATCATATCAGCACAACTATTAAAAAACTCCTGGGGGTGACCTATCGGGTCAGCAATACCTTTATCTCCTGCTAATAAAAAACACTTACTCGCAGACTCGGGACTAAGGGCAATAACTTTCTCCCGATGCATTCGTTCCATTGCAAAAATAAAGTCACTCTCTTCGATAAGCTCTTTGGACAATTCTTGGTTTCTATGAGCTTTTATATCTACTCCCTTAGCTGCACAAGCTGCTATCGCTTCGGCACTCGCAGGAGCACCGGCCACATTCATAACACCGGCAGAAATCGTTTTATAACCTATTTTGTTTAGCTGGTCAACTTCGCATTGCAATTTTTCTGCTAAATATTTTTGAAATATTCCTTCAGCCATCGGGCTTCGGCATGTGTTGCCGGTACAAACAAATAAAAACTTAACCGCTGACATTTCATCTAACTGGGCTTGAGAATATACGCCGGGCCTTAAAATCTCTACGCCCATCTTGCCTATCTTAACAACCGTGCTGCTGTTTTTGTATCTGCAAGGCCCAGCATCAAGTAGCAGCTCGATTTTACCTGATAACTGAGCAAGAACCTGCTCGGCATCGACCGCCGGCGGTTGACCTGCTATGTTTGCGCTTGGTGCAACCACAGGACTGTTCGTTGACTGCAGCAACATTGTAGCTATCGGATTATCAGGACAGCGAATACCTATGGAATTATTTTTATACAGGCTTTTAAAAAACTCTCTTTCGAGGTTCTTTTTCTGTTTGTCAATATCCTTCCTGTCTAATCCAAAGATTATGGTCAAAGGTCCGGGCCAGGCATTCCTGATTAATTTTTCGGCCCTTAATCCTATTGTTGGCACATATTTCTTGACATCGTTTTTTTGACCAATATGTAATGTGTAGTATTTGGTGGGGTCTCTGCCTTTAATATTATTGAGCCTTCCTAATGAATCGGTTTTGACTCGGCAGGCAATCCCATAGACAGTTTCAGTCGGGAACGCCACCAGTCCACCGTCATCGACCAGAGATACGGCTTCCTTGATTTTCGCCGAATCAACATTTGTAGCATCGAGCTTTACAACCTTTGTCTGCATCGGTGCCATAAAATACACCACAAGAGACCGAATGGCAAGATTTTCTACCCCCAACGCACCAATACCACCACAACAATAATCAATTATCAACTTAAAAGGGCTTATACCGAATCAATCGGTATAAGCCCCGAATTAACTAAATCTGCTACATTAACCCCGTTAGATATGAAAAATACAACGTTACCTAATGGGGTCAACCACGCCCCCATATCTTGCTTCGCCTGCCCCCGCGTCTTTCGACACGAGTCGGGGCGGCGGGCAAGAAGCAATGGGGGCCGGCTAAATCACACGGCTTACTGTGCCGGTTCCGGTGGCGGAGGATACAACCGAATATCGTCAAAGTACATCTTACCTGAACCACCAGCCTCCGGATTGTTCTTATTGCCTAACCCAAGGGCAATCGTATTGACATTGGTCAGGTTCACGCCCTGGTCTGCAAATGCCTGCAGGTCGATATTCCATTTCGTCCAGGTTCTTATCTGTGCCGCCTTTGGATTATCATTAGAGACCACCGCGCTGCCATTGAGAGCAACATACATCGGCTCGCCAGCGTTATCTGAATTACCCCTGAACCAAATCGTTAATGTGCTCACACTATTTTCAGTCCAGTCACGCGGATAAGTCAGTGTCTTCTCCA
>JBAQFY010000146.1:0-18232 GCA_049287505.1 Sedimentisphaerales bacterium
GGCTTGCAATCCGGGATTCCGGAGCGCCTACCTCCTTGTGCCATATCTGCTCCGGCATTTTTTTCTTGATTCACAATATAAAAAGATGTACAATTATATTGTTTTTAGCGGCCACCAAAACGCTGAAAGGAGAAGGGAGTGCAATTCCTTTTAGCGGGCTTTTTTATAGGGCCTGCAACGGCAACAACCTGACATCAGGTGCGCTATAAACATTCGCAGGAGGCATAAATCTTCGGTTTTTATCGGTTGTTATGAATGAAATTATCATTTTTGCGACAACCCATATTCGTTTTTTTGGGTTAACTTGGTGAGGACTTAAACCGATATATTAACGGAAATTGCGTGGCATTAAAGCGAGGATTGAAAACCCGTCTAAAGGATTTTCTTCTCATTTTTCTGCCTGGAGGTGCGAAAGGGGACATACAATGAAAAGATTTCTGAATATCTCGGTTGTTCTGCTGGTGTTTGTTTTGCTTGGCTCTTCCGGCTGCGAGAGTTGGAAGGGTTTTTTGGGGGGTAAGCAGGCAGAGCCGGAACCGCAGGGGGTTGAAAAGTTTTTTTGGGCCAGCGACCAGGAACCCATAGCCATAGCTCCAATACAAACGGTGCCTCCTTCTTTAAAGGCCCCGACTTTAAAGGCCCCAAAGGAGCCTGCCGTCGTCGAGCAAGAGCTGGTAGCCGTCGATGGGGTCGGCTCGACGGTAATATCAAGGACCTATCCCTGGACGGAATGTGGTGTTATTCAGTTGGACAAGACTGTGCCGAAGGAAGTTGAGCTAAACAGAACGTTCGACTACTTCATCAAGGTGACAAACCTAACGGACGCAAAGCTGACTGATATTACGATAACTGAAGAGCTTTCAGATAATTTCGATTTCACAAGCGCAAGTCCGGCAGCGAAAGAAGATCTGAACAAACTTGTGTGGGAAATACAGTCGCTTGGGCCCAAAGCCAGCAAGCTGATTACAGTTTCCGGCTTGGCAACACAGACCGACCCCCTTGAACACAGCACAAATGTTGTTACACCCATCATTCCGGCCCTTGCCGAGATAAGGGTTGTCCAGCCCAGGCTGGAGCTGATGAAGACGGTGCCGGTTGAGGCCTTGCTGTGTGAGCCGATTCCGGTGGTATTCGTTGTGGCCAATTCAGGAACAGGGTCCGCGCGGAACGTAAGGATTGTAGATACTCTTCCTCCGGGACTGCTGACGGTCGATGGCCACAGCAAATTAGTATTTGATGTAGGCACACTGGCCGAAGGGCAGTCACGGCAATACTCGGCTGAACTGCGGGCCACCAAGACAGGCAGATACGCCAGCAGGGCAACAGCCAGCTCAACCACCGGCCTGAGAGCTGAGTCGCCGGAAACCACAACGGTTGTAGATATGCCTGTGCTGGCTGTCACCAATGACGGCCCTGTACAGCAATACCTTGGCCGAGCATTAGCCTATGAAATAATAGTGGCCAATAACTCAAATATACCGGCGAAAAATACCGTTATAGAAGACACTATCCCGGAAGGAGTAACCTCAACAGAAGCAAGCTCAGGTGCAAAACGCTCCGGTACAAAATTAATCTGGGAGCTCGGTACTCTTGAAGCTAACAGTTTCAAAAAGGTACGTGTATCCTACATGCCAAATGAAGCCGGCACGCTGACGAATAGCGCAATTGCAACCGCATATTGCTCAGAGACCGTAACTGCTTCGGTGAAGACCGTGATAACCGGTATTTCCGCGGTAGCGCTGGAAGTCGTTGACGTCGATGACCCGGTTAAAGTCGGCACCCGCACGACGTACGTAATCGGTGTTACAAACCAGGGCTCTGCTGCCGCCACAAACATTCGTATTGCTTGTATTTTGGAAGATAATGTTCAATACGTTTCGTCAGCCGGCGCAACCGCCGGCTCCGCAGAGGGACGGATGGTGAATTTTTTCCCGTTAAGCAGTCTTGCACCGAAGGACAAAGCGGCCTGGCGCGTGGTCGTCGTGGCCGTTAAGCCGGGAGATGTACGATTCAAAGTCGTTATGAATGCCGACCAGCTTACACGTTCTGTTGAAGAAACAGAGGCTACGCATTTGTACGAGTAGCTATAGTAGTATGATATAGAAAGTTATTGCATAAACTCGAAATTCGAATATCGAAATCCGAAACAAATTCAAATTACCGAAATCCAAATGACTAAGACAGGATGTTTTGAGAATTTGAACCCCGCCCGTCGTCCGCAGGATGCCTTACGGCAAAGACGGGACGGGGTGAACATTTGAAAATTCGAATTTGTTTCCACCGCAAGGTGTCCTCCGTAAGGAGTCCTTAGGACTGCGGAGAATTTAGGATTTCGTATTTCGTACTTTTCTTGGTTTCGTGCTTCCTGCTTTTCATATTTTCGTGCTCCGGATTTCACATTTCGAATCTACCATCAGAAACAACAAATGCTAAAGCTCATCCTACCTGCTACAAAAGCAGGAATCCCCTTTGTTCATATTTAGGTTCTGCGTTTCCTTATACCGCCCCTATATTAAGAATTGTCTGTTTTTTTCCTTGATTAGTGGAAAAAAGATGGTTAGATAAATGTCGTATAATATACCTGTCAGCCAGTAACAGTTTTTGGGAGTTTTAAGATGCGAGTGATAGAACTTTTGGACAAGTCGGCGGTTCGTTACGAGGTTACCGAACACCCGCCTGCCTTTACGGCGCAGCAAATGGCGGCAGCAGAGCACGAGCCGGGCAAATACGTGGCCAAACCGGTGATAGTCAAAGCCGACGGAAAATACATGATGTGTGTGCTTTCAGCGTGTTACAAGATTGACTTAGGGGCGTTGAAAAGTCAGCTGGGCGCGAAATCAGTTGAATTAGCCCGGGAAAAGGAAATCGGCAAGATATTCGACGATTGTGAGCTGGGAGCAGAGCCGCCGTTCGGCAACCTATATGATTTGCCCACTATTATGGACAAGGCTTTAGAGAACGACGACCATATCACGTTCCAGGCCGGCTCGTATGAAAAAGCCATACGAATGAGAATGGATGATTATCGAAAGCTGGTTGAGCCTAAGGTGCTCGAATTCAGCTATCACATGACGTCGTGATTGCGGCTTGTCGCGGCGCATGTATAAAAAAACCCCCGGGTAAAAAAACCCGGAGGCTAAACGCTCATAGTCTGATAATGAGCTTAGTCGATTTCGTCGTCAATCCAGGCCAGGAGCTCTTTCAGGTCGTCGAGAGTGATATCGCCCATGTGAGCGATTCGGAAGGTCTGTTCTATTAGCTTGCCGTAGCCGTTTCCGAAAATAGTATTGTGCTTTTGCTGTATTGCATTGATAGTTTCTTTAATGTTGATGCCGCGGGTATTCTTGACGGTTGTGAGGGTGTTAGAGGCGTACTTTTTGTCGCATAAGAGGTCAAATTTTTCCTTGGACCAGGCCCTTACGAAATCGCCCATTTGCTTATGTCTTTCCCAGACATTTTCCATACCTTCCGCCAGCAGCTTTTCGCACTGGTAGTTCAAAGCCATAATGTGAGGGATATTCGGTGTTGCGGGTGTCTGGCTTTTCTCCCCTGCTTTTGCATAAGCCTGGAAGTCGAAGTAATAACCCCTGTTAGGGACATTTTTGCTTTTTTCCAGGGCCCTGTTACTTACCGCAGCCACAGCTAATCCCGGCGGAATCGCAAAGGCCTTCTGAACCGAGGCGAACACGACATCCCAGCCAAGCTCGTCGAAATGCAAAGGCAGACCAACCATCCCACTTACGGCATCAACAAAAACAAGGACATCCGGATATTTTTCTTTCATCATTTCGCTGATTTCATAGACCGGATTCGTCAGGCCGGTGCTTGTCTCGTTATAAACGAGGGTAACAGAATCGTATTTGCCTGTAGCGAGCTTTTCATCAATCATCTCAGGCAGAGTAGGTTGGCCCCATTCGACCTTTAGCTCCACGACGTTTCTTCCACAACTTTTAGCAACACTCGCCCATTTATCGCTGAAGGCACCGCAGCAGGTGGCCAGAACCGTTTCGTCAAAACCGACACAGTTGCGAATGGCAGCTTCCCAGATTCCTGAAGCCGAGGATGTGAAAAGAAAAACATTCTGGTCTGTGAAAAGGATTTTTTTGAGCATCTCAACGGTCTGGCCGTGCAGTTGAGCGTACTCTTTGTTGCGATGTCCCAGTGTCGGGCGTGCTAACTGCTGTAAAACGTCTTCATTGACCTTTACCGGTCCGGGAATGAATAATCTCGGCGGGTTTTTCCAATCTACCATATCATCTGCTCTCTACTTTCTGTCATTCCCGCGAAAGGCCTGCCCTAAGCGAGGCCGAATGGGCGGGAATACATACTATTTTTGTTAAGAGGTCCCTGCTTTCGCAGGGATGACGTTTAAATCGGTATTACAATTTCTGAATTGTTAGGCCTGTATATACTTTCGGATAAAAGTAAGTTGATTTTTGCGGCATTCTTTCACCGGCGTCCGTAACCATTTTTAGCTGCTGTATTTTTATCGGATTCAGAAAGAAGGCGGCCTGTTTCTGCCCTTTGTCAATCTCAGAGATTGACTCGTCAATTGCATTGGGGGTGTCTTTTACGTATTGAAGATTTTCACCTCTGGCCAGCATTTCTTCGTCGATGCCCAAAAGTTGTTCAAGAATTAGCTTATGCAGGACGGAGACGTCGAGCGCTCTCCAGGCTAAGCTCATATTAGGCATGACCAGGTCCATCGTATGTTTGTATTTCAAGACAGCGACGTAGAAGGCGTTATTTGAGCAATAGATTCCAAATGCGTTTTTATCGTTGTCGTGTTCAGCCTTCATTTGCGCAAGCATCCTTTGCCTTGCGTCCATTTTGGTCCGAGGTGAATTAAACTGTAATTCGGTAAGCTCGAAGTTTTCTTCGAGCTCGTCAATTAGTTTTTCAAAGCGGAAGTTTTCCAGATTGTCCACGAGCCGGTGCGTAGCCAAAACTATCAGGCCTTCCTGAGAGATGTTGGCAAAAGCAAGCATTTGGTACTCGGCTGACGGATTGCCGTTTTGTTTAGAGTAAGTCAGACCCGTCGTATAGCGGTGATGACCATCAGCTATAATGCAGCTCTTGTCGTTCATCATCCTCGCGATTGCATCAATATCTTCTTTGTCGGTTATAGCTAAAATACGCTGCCGTACATCTTGTTCGTCGGTAAGGTCGATAAGTATTTCGGTTGTGGCTGCTTCCTGTATGATTTTTTCTACAATTTTCTGTTCGTCTTCGTAGAGCATAAAGACCAGGCCAAACTCGGTTGTGGTTGCTTTTTTGAGATTGAGTCTGTCGAGCAATGGTTTGTCAAAAATCTGTTCATGAGGTTTGACGGTCTTTCCAAATTCTTCAAGCTTGCCCAAAGCAACGAAGCTCAGACGCTGGTATTGTGTGCCGGCCAGCTCAAAGTCCTGGACATAGCCATAGATAGTCTCAGTGGTATCCTGCTTTAATGCGCCTTGCTCTATCCATTTGTTAAGATAGTCGGCGGCCCGCGTGTATTGATTATTGTCACCGTTGTCAGAAGCAGTTGTCTTGCCTTTGGTTATGCGCACGATGTTATGTTTGCTCTTTTTATAGAGCTGCTCCTGCTGGGCGTCGCTGATAACATCATAAGGAGGAGCAATACAGCTGCCCACATCGCCAACTACCGCCTTATCAAACCTAAACGCTTTGAACGGCTTAATTTGCATATTCGTGTCTCGTACCCGACATCGGTGTCAATTCACTTATTAAGATTGCCGGTAAATTTGAAGGGGAATAATACTAAAGAAAAACCAGGTTGTCAAATATGAACAGGATATTTTAAAAATGTGAGTGTGCCTGGTCGGATAAACACTTCAAGGACAGGAACGTTCCGGATAAAATCATTCTAAAACAAAAAAGGGTACTAACGGGTAAAAAATTTTTATGAAAATTTACTAACGTTTGTGAAATTCGTGAGTCTATAAGAGTGAGGAAGTATTAGTGAATGACAGTTTGAAAGACCAAACCAGTGATATTGAGAGATTGGTTAAGGCAAGCCAGGCCGGGGATAGAGGTTCGTTTGACGAGCTTATCCGATTGTATCAGAGGCGGGCGATGCAGATAGCTGTCAGGATGTTGGGTAACGCAAATGATGCGGCTGAAACTGTTCAGAGCGGGTTTGTTAAGGCTTATTTGAGTATTAATAAATTAAGGGAGCCGAAGCGGTTCGAAGCATGGTTTTTTCGGATTATTGCCAACACAGCTATCAGCCAGCGGAGAGCTGCCAAATGCAGGGCAGAAAAAATAGAGATTGCCGGGGGCTGTGGGAGCAAAAAGGCTCTCTCGCCGGTAGAAAGCCAAATCGGCGAAGAATTAAAAGAGGCAATACAGCAGGCGATGTTGAAGCTGTCAAAGAAAGAAGTTAAGGCTGTCTCCCTTTTAGGACTGGAAGATTTGCCACGAGAGAAAGTTGCTGAGATTATGGGCTGTTCTACTGAGGCGGTAAGATGGCATGTGTTCCGGGCAAGGCAAAAACTAAAGGTATTACTGAAAGAGTATCTGGAATGAAACAGGAAAAGGAAAAAATAGACATTCTGCTCGAGCGTAATGCGAGCGAACAGTTGGCCGGCGTCAACTGGGATGGATTGAATGCGGCGATATCGGAGCGGCTGAACCAGGCTGACCAGAGTAAAACCTCTACAAAGACATACCGACGTGTATTTAAGATAGCGGCCGGGGTTGCTGCGGCTGCGGCGGTTGTTCTTATCGCCGTGATGGTCAGAACGGATACGCCGACAACCGTGCAATTTGAGAACGGTGGTAAAGCGGTAGTCAAGTTTGTTGAGAGTAAAGGGTCGGCTTCTGTGGAGCTTAAACACACTTCCACCAAAGCAGCGGTGATGGTTGATGGGGGGGCAGGTCTGAGAAGAGCTGCAAAGTGCGATATTGAGATAATTGACACCAGTGTAGATAAAGAGAAAAACGGCAGACAGGCGGCGTGGATAATAATACGTATGCCGGAACCAGTGCTGGCGGATAATGGGCAAAGCAGAGACGAAGCTGACTTTGCGTGTTTGATGTAAATAATACTTTTCAGATGAAGGAGATAAAAAATGAAGGCGATTAATTTAAGAAAAATGGTAATTGAGGTCGTGATAATTTGCATCGCTTCCGGCTACGTGCGGGCGGATAAGCTACAGTTGCAGGAGAAGCTCAGCAGGGATGCGAAGATTCAATTAAATGATGTTACTATCGCCCAGGCACTAAACAAAATCGGCGAAACGGCAGAAGTGAAAATTGTCTTATCGGATGAGGCGGTGTGGAAGCTGCCATACGGAGAGGCGACGAGGTTGTCGGTAGCGCTTAGCGGGCCTCTAGCGGACAGTCTGACAGAGATGCTGAATGCCTTTTTCATGCGATATGCAGTCGGGGACGAGGAAATTACGGTATATCCGCGGCCAGAGCTCGAGCATATCTTGGGCAGGCCTACGACAAAGCAACTGGAACTATTAAAAACAATATACACAAGCCCTATACGAGCGTACTTTGTTGAGGAATTACAAAAAACTATAAATGAAGCCCTGGGACAGGAGGTTCTGGTCTCGCCAGTTCATGTGCACGCACAGTTGAGCAATTTATTGGGTCAGCTTGTCGGGAAAGAAGGAATCTATTCCCGTACCCCTGATATGCCTATGGTCATGAAGAAAGCGCGGGAACCAGAGCCGAATGAGCCGGAGCCGACAGTGTATAACTTGCCGACTCCAGTTACACTTGTTCAGCTATTGAGTCAGGTAGTCATCGAAAATGAACGTGAACGTGGTGAACCGGGAAACACGAGATGGTATATTTCTGGGAGCGCTTTTCCGGCTCAGATTCCGGAGATTCGTGTTGTTTCGGTTTTGGAATTTCAGGCAGCGAAGCTTGACCAGGTGGTTGACGTTTCCTTTAAAGATGAAAGCGCAGATGTAATACTACAAAGGCTTGCCGGATGGGCCGGTATGGAGCTGTTAGTAAGCAAGAGCGACCCTTCGTGGTTGGAAGAGCCAATAGTTGTTGACATGCAAAATATAAAGCTCAAGCAAGCCCTGCGAAATATAGTAAGTTCCATAGACGGAGTGATGGATATCGAGTTTGTTGTTAATTACGTAAGGATACAAGGACCAATACATTCGCAAAAACCGGCTGTTCCCAGAAAATCCCCAAGCAGTAGAGACGCAGGTGAGGGCTACGTCGGCAAGATAAGTATCCCTATGGAGGGAGGTAAATATTATATTGAATTTATGCTGCGCGAAAGCGATTTAACAGAGGAGTTGAAAAAGCTAAGAGAAGATAAGATAAAAGAGATTTTCGAGAAAGTAAGCAAAGCAGATAACATCACTTCCGAGATCGCGGCTCGTCCACAACCATACACGATTTTAAATTGACAATTAGCAAAACATTCTTGCCCGGAAGCGAAATACTCGACTCAGACTGTTCAGCTTTGAAGGTTTTATTTCTTAGCCAGATAGTCGTTAATTGCCGCTGCTGCGATTCGGCCCTGGCCCATTGCTAAGATGACGGTCGCTGCGCCTGAGACGATGTCACCGCCTGCGTAAACGCCGGGGACGGAGGTGGCCATAGTTTCCTCATCGACAACGATAGTGCCCCACTTAGTTGTTTCCAGCTCCGGCATCGTCTGCGGGATAAGCGGATTAGGCTTATTGCCGATAGCCACTATGACCGTGTCAAGCTCTATAGTGAACTCTGAGCCTTTGATGGGAATAGGCCGGCGTCGGCCGGAATCGTCCGGCTCGCCGAGCTCCATTTTAATACACTCCATAGCCACGACGCGGTGATGGTCGTCGCCGATGATACGGACGGGATTATTAAGGAGCTTAAACTTGATGCCCTCTTCTTCGGCGTGGTGGATTTCCTCGTTACGGGCGGGCATCTGCTCGCGGGCACGGCGATAGACAATGGTTACGTCACCGCCTAAGCGCAGTGCCGTTCGTGCCGAATCCATAGCCACATTGCCTCCGCCTATAACGGCGACGCGCTCGCGCTTTATGGGCGGCGTGTCGTACTTCGGAAACAAATATGCCTTCATCAAATTGGAGCGGGTCAGGTATTCGTTGGCTGAATAAACGCCGATGAGGTTTTCGCCCGGGACATTCATAAACGACGGCAGACCAGCCCCACTGCCGATGAAGACGGCACTGTAACCTTCCTTATCCAGCAGCTCGCGAACAGTGCTGTTGCGGCCGACTACAAAATCCATCACAAACATGACCCCAAGTTTCTTAAGGTAGTCCACTTCGGCCTGAACGATTGCCTTGGGCAAACGGAACTCAGGAATACCATAAGTCAGGACTCCGCCGACCTCCTGCAGGGCCTCGAAGACAGTAACCTCGTGTCCGAGCTTTATAAGGTCGCCTGCGACGGTGAGTCCTGCGGGTCCGGCACCAACAACAGCCACTCGTTTGCCGGTTTTGGCGGCGATTTGCGGGACCTTGATGTTGCCGCTGTTACGCTCATAGTCGGCGACGAACCGTTCCAGTCTGCCGACAGCTACGGGCTCATCCTTGATGCCGAGCACACACACCTTCTCACACTGCTCCTCCTGTGGGCATACCCGCCCGCAAACCGCCGGCAGTGCATTTTGCTCCTTGACCTTCCAGGCCGCCTCGATGAACTTGCCCTCCTGTACCAGAGCGATAAAAGCAGGTATATCGACATTAACCGGGCATCCCGCTACGCACTTCGGCTTCTTGCACGCCAGGCATCGACCGGCTTCAAGCATAGCGGTTTCCTCTGTGTAGCCGTATGGGACTTCCTCGAAGTTTCTGGCCCGGTCTTCCGGGGCCTGCTCCGGCATTGGTTGCCGGGGAATCTTTTCTTTAGCCATTTGTTACACTTTGCTTTCGCTCAAGACAGGCCCCCCGCTTGTTGCCGGCGGGGGCAGACACCTGCAATTATGTTCGTTCTTATGGTAGCCAGTAACAGATTCGGTACGTCCTACCAGATGTATCTCCTCGGCGCTATATGCCGCACGCCGGTCCCAAAGCTCATCCCAATCGACAAGATGCGCATCGAAGAACGGCCCATCCACACAGGCAAACTTTGTTTGGTCGCCGACTGTTACACGACAGGCCCCGCACATTCCGGTTCCATCCAACATAATCGGGTTCAGGGCGGCCAATGTTTTTACGCCGAACGGTTCTGTCTCCTCTGCCGTCAGCATCATCATAAAGGGACAGCCCACTGCGACGACAAGGTCGATTTTCTCGCCGTCTTTGAGTTTTTGCCCAATCACATCAACTGCATGTCCCTTGATATTCGAAGAGCCGTCAATCGTAGTCTGGATTAACTCATCGCAAACACCCTGAAGCTTTTCCTGGTAATAATGATTATAATGGCAGCGGGCCTCTATAATAACTATGACCCTGTTGCCGGTTTCCTTTAACGCCGCGGAGATGCGCAGAATTGCTCCAATTCCATAACACCCCGCTGCCAGAGCTACCGTGCCGTAGCGCTTGATTTCCAGAGGAATCCCCAGCGGCCCTACCAGGTGGGCTATTCTTTCTCCCGCTTTTAAGAGCACGAGCTTTCGGCTGGATTGGCCCACCTCCAGCACTATAAGGGTGATAGTTCCCTTTTCAGCGTCCCAGTCGCACAGTGTGAAAGGTACACGTTCGGATTTCTCATCGACCATAACGATAACAAACTGGCCGGGCTGGGCTTTTTCCGCTACCTTCGGTGCTTTGACGATGATTTCGTGCACATTAGGGGAAATCTCGGATTTTTCCAGAATTTCGAAGCCCTCCGTTCTCTTGCTTTTAACTCTGGGAGCTACGGGAGTATCATCAACAGGCAGTTCCTGCAGAGCCAACACTTTTTCGTCGATACGGTGACCTCGGAAGAAGGTTCGTCTGAGTTTGGCATTCGTAGCGGCAGCAGGAGCATCCTGGGGCCGGGTCAACAGCTCGGCTGAGATTCCCAGCTCCCATGCGATTGCACCGGCTGACTCATACTCAAAACCTTTGGCCCCCATTGCGCGGGCGAGCGAGCTGATTATCCACCATTCGGCTTTAGCCTGACCGGGCGGTTCACACGCCCTGCTCAGAGGTCGTTTTTGCCCGAAGGCATCGAGGATAGTCCCATCAATCTCGGCGAAAACCGCCGCCGGAAGCACAATATCAGCACGTTCGCTCGCAGCGGTGGGATAACAATCCTGCACAATCAGCAGCTCAAGTCCATCCAGGTTCGCTGAATCGACAAAACTGCCCGTCAGCAGCGCTGCTTTTGTATCTTTCGGCAGCAAGGTGTGCGAAACGCCCCGAGCATCAGGCTCGACCTCGATGAAGTTTTTCGATTTCATTACCTCATTGGTGAACTTCTTAAAGATATGGCGGTCCTCAAGGGTGCTCGTCGTATCGCAGACCATCGCGAAACTATCGCCGAGGAATTCCTTTAGTTTTCCGGCTGTGGTTTCGAGCGTCTCTTCCCATTCGGTTTGGCGCAAAACCTCACCGACACGTATGTATGGCATACTCAATCGGTCGGTTCCATTTAGAAATTCTGGGATAGCAAATCGACCTAATACACAGACAGGGACATCCTCATTCACGGCTCTTGCGGTAATCAGCCTGGTGTCTTTAACGCCGAGTTCTAAGGCGCACGCCGCCTCACAGAAAATACAGGTTGATTGTGTGATTGTATCCGGCTTGCCGTACCATTTGGCATACCTCTCAGCCAAAGTACCGGTCGGACACACATCAACACACGAGCCGCAGAACTGACAACCTGCTTCAAGTAATGAACGTCCGAAGGCCTGGCCGATATACGTTTCGCTGCCGCGATTAACGAAGTCGATAATCGCCCTGCCCTGCTGATGTTTACATATACGGACACAACGGCCGCAAAGAATACAGAGGTTAAGGTCACGGTCGATAAACGGATTCGAGCGGTCAACCGGCCGATTGTGATAGGATGGCGGCACAGGCAAGTCGGAAAGTCCCATCTGCTCAGATAGGGCACGCACTTCGCAGACCTCTTTGTTGTTACAGGTATGGCATCCGGTGGTGCGGCCTGCCTTTTCCGCTTCGGGCCGATACTGTTCGCAAAGCTCGCGCCTGCTGCAGAGAAGGCACGCACTGGGATGTTCGAGCATCATTAGCGCGAGAATGTTTCGGCGCAGATTCTGCAGTGCCGTCGTATTGGTTTGCACCACCATTGCCTCGGCTGCGGGTGTTGTGCACGAAGTTGGATAGCCGCGCATACCTTCGATTTCGACCACACAAAGCCGACATGCCCCGAAGGGCGACAAATGCGAGTGCGTACAGAGATGCGGTATCGAAATATTATACTGCTGTGCGCACTCAAGGACTGTCTGGCCCTTTTTGGCGGTTACAGTTTTTCCGTCTATAGTTAGTTTCACAATAAGTGAACCCTTTGTTATTTAATCTTTTGTCACTTCTCTTTACGCTGCTCGTATCTGGTCAGTTCACCGCTGCGGCGATAGACGGCGGCATAAATTGGCGGGCAGGTGCTCAGGCACGAGCCGCACTGAATGCAGATTTCCTGGTCGATAGTATGAGGTTTTTTCTTCTCGCCGCTGATGGCCTCGACGGGGCAGACCCGCACACAGGCACCACAGCCGGAACACCTCTCAGGGTCAATGTGATAGCTAATCATCCTGCTGCAGACGAAGGCAGGACACCGGCCTTTGTCTATGTGCTCTTCATACTCCTCTCGAAAATAACGCAGCGTTGTCAATACGGGATTAGGCGCGGTTTGGCCGAGTCCGCAAAGCGAACCATCTTTGACGGTCTGTGCGATTTCTTCAAGATTATCGAGGTCGGCTGTTTCACCTTCTCCGGCTGTGATGCGCTCCAGAATACTCAGCATCGCGCGCGTTCCAACCCGGCAGGGAGCGCATTTACCACAGGATTCTTCCTGCGTAAACGATAGAAAGTATTTTGCAATATCGACCACGCAGGTATCTTCGTCGAGCACAATCATCCCGCCGGAGCCCATAATGCTGCCGGCCTCGGTAAGCGATTCATAGTCAACGGGCAGGTCCATTTTCTCGGCTGGGATGCAGCCGCCCGAGGGCCCGCCGGTCTGTACCGCTTTTAGCGCCTTGTCTTCGGGAATCCCGCCTCCGATGTCGTACACTATATCCTTGAGTGTGATACCCAGCGGCACCTCGACCAGACCTGTCCGCTCGATTTTACCCGCCAGTGCGAACGTTTTCGTTCCTTTGCTGGACTCGCTTCCGTATTGAGCGTACCAGTCAGCCCCGTTGCGGAGAATCATCGGCAAATTGCCAAGCGTCTCAACATTTTGGATGACCGTTGGTTTGCCCCACAATCCACTTTCAGCGGGAAAAGGCGGTCGAGGTTGCGGCATTCCTCGCCGGCCTTCGATAGAAGCAATCAGAGCTGTTTCTTCGCCGCATACAAATGCGCCCGCACCTTTCTTTATGGTCAGCTCAAAAGAGAAACCCGATTCTTGAATGTTTTCGCCCAGCAGGCCCAGCTCGCGCATCTGAGAGATGGCTACATCCAATCTATGTATAGCTAAGGGATATTCGGCCCGGCAGTAGATGTAACCCTGCGATACCCCTAATGTAAAAGCCGCAATCAGCATACCTTCCAGAACTGCGTGTGGGTCGCCCTCAATCAGTGAGCGGTTCATAAATGCGCCGGGGTCGCCCTCATCGGCATTACATATCAGGTATTTCGTCCGGCCGGGCGCGTTACGACAGAACTGCCACTTGCGCCAGGTAGGAAATCCGGCGCCTCCGCGTCCGCGCAGACCTGACGCCCTGACTTCTTCGAGGGTCTTATCAGGCCCCATCTCAAGCGCCTTCAAAAACCCGCGATAGCCGTCACGCGCCAGATAGTGATACGGATTTTCCGGGTCTATCAGTCCGCAGTTACGCAGGATATTGCGAACCTGCCGACGCATCATCGGATGTGCGTCGAAATCATCGATGCCGTCCAATTGACCCGGCGTCATTTTGCCTAAAGCCCACTGGCTGCAAGGGTCATCACCCAGAACGTGATTTTCGAGAATATGGATTATTTCATCGGGACCGACATTTCCATAACATATACGTGGTGCGCCGCTTTTATGCACGATTACCAGCGGCTCAAAAGAGCACGGCCCGAGGCAGCCTACCTCGACGACCTGAGCGTTCAGTTTTTTTGCCTCAATGTGGCTGCGAAGGCGCTGCAGAACTTCTTCGGCACCGGCGGCGCGGCCGCACGTTGCCGCACCGACAAAAAAAATGGGAGCCTCACTGTCCTGGAGCTTGCGCCATTGAGCTTGAGCTTCGGTAAAGGCTTGTCGAAGACCCCTTCCAACATGGGGTTGCAATGATGTCATCTGTTCTCGTCGTCCTCCTTGCCTGTCTCGGCTTGGCCGTCCGGCTGCGTCTCGCTCCGCCGAGACGAGAGCCAAGACGGACCGGCGTATTGAGAAAGTATGGATGGGATTTTCTTCGCGGTAATTTTCGCATGCACTTTGCCGTTTACCGAGACGACCGGCGCCAGTGCACAGCAGCCCAGACAAGCCACACGTTCGAGGTCAAACTTGCCATCTTCGGTCGTTTGGCCGGCCTTGATTCCCAGACGCTGTTGTAATTCCTGGAGGAGCTGGTGGCCCCCACGAACGTGGCAGGCTGTCCCCTGACAGCTCTTGATGGTGTGCCGTCCCGGAGGACTGAAACGAAACTGCGTATAAAATGTGGCCACTCCGTATATCTCGTTGACCGATATTCCCATCAGCCTCTCCAGCTCTTCCACCGCTTCTTCCGAGAGGTAGCCGAATTTTTCCTGTATGTCCTGCAGGATTGGTATAAGGCTCCCGCGGTTTGCAGGGTATCTCGCTAAAATATCCGTAATTTTAGGCTTCGGCGAGCTCAGTTGAGTCGATAAATTATCTTTTGCTGGTCTGACCATTCCTGCTTATAAACCCGACAACGGCGTATAGCTGTAATTTACCCCGAAACGCAGCTTTTTAGATACAACTTCGCGCGACACTATTGTTTTTTGGGCCGAATTCCTTAAAAGGCTGGGATTATCACACAGACCGGCCCGTATGTCAAGAATTTTCGCGCGCTGTAACATTTTAGAAGTTCGTTAATTATGAATATCAGGAGAACAGGAAATCAGAATGGAGCGGCTCAGACAAAAGAAAACAGAGGACAGAAAACAGAGGACAGAGATGACTTCTGACTTCTGAATTCTGACCTCTGATTTCTGACTTCTGACTTCCGACTTCTGTCTCCCCACTGCCTGATAACCTGGTAACCTGATACTCGCTGCCGTATATTCAAACCTGACTATCAGGTTGGCTCGCTTATTGAATTACTGGCCCCGTTAGAAGAAAGACGTTGTTTTCTAACGGGGCTCGTGCCAGTTAGTTATCGTGAAGTACACAGCCATGTCATTTACACTTGCATCTCTCAGCGAGGCATCATACATAAAGACGCCGGAGTTTTTCAGATCAAAATTTTTGCATACAGCTGCTCCACATACCTTAGCGGAATTGTCCATCACAACGTACGCATTAGGGGCATAGATTACTCCGTAAAGGTCACTGCTGTTTTTGAATCGCATCTCTTGGCAACTTTCAAGGCCGTATATTTGCAGACTCCTTGCATCTTTGGTCTGGTTATTAACGGCGCTTGAGTTTTTACCTTCAAAATTTCCACCTAAATACAGAGTCAGAGACGAATCCTCTTCTATCTGCAGTTCGGCAGAATTACCGAGCGTTATGTCGCCGGTAATATAGAGGGTAACGTCCCCACTAATCATAACTTTTTCGCTGTTCCCAAGGTTAATGCTGCTATACTTGCCGGAACTGCTTATTGTTGTATTATTGTTGATTGTTCCGCCGGACGGCAAAGAGTCTATCGCCTCCGGCACCGTTACCGGTGGCAGCTCGTGTTTCTTCGTCAAGACCGTAATCTGACCTTCAATTTCTGCACTGTTTCCTAACTCGATAGCGGTCTCAGGATCTCCGCCCACACCCACAGCAACGTCACCCTTTATAGTCGCCGAGTTTTTCATAGTTACAGAACCATTTGCGGTACTGTTCGTGGCGACTTTCAGATTTGCGTCGCCCGCGTCGTAATTGTACCAGTCCACCTCGGCCGAATTGTAAAGTGTTATGTATCCATCTGCGAAGATTGCCGATTCGAATGGTCCCCGCAGTTGTAAAGTGCAGCTAACTGTTCTTGCAGCTTGGTTGGAAGTCCCGGTTGATTGTATGGTATAGCCGCCGGCACCGCTTGTAACTGTGTAATTATAAACCGCGTCGCAATTGGGCAGGCTTATTTCTGTTTCCAACGGCAAGCTGCTGCCATCCCAGGGCTTGACTTTCAATTTCTCGTTCATTTCAAAGATAGCCTTTGTCAGTCCGGCATCGGCGGCGCATTGAGCAGCTATATCCGAGGCCGTTCGTATAGAAATGATGCGGCTGTACAAACCAAGGCTGAGCAGCCCTGTTCCCGTTGCAAGCAATATCATAACAACGACCATTGCCAGTGGTATTGCAGAACCACGTTTTTTTAATTGTAGCAGCTTTTTCATATTCACTTTCCCCCTCTCTTTTTAGGAGACGATTTTTTTAATTGTGCGTAACCGCAGATGAGACAACGGTGTTCGTTTGCTCCCCATCATCGAGTGTAATTATCATTTGAGCAGACCGGCCGGCCTGCTTGAAGATGCAACTGGACACATTCCCGCAGACGGTCTCGACTGATATTGTTTCCTTTGGATTCAGTTGGCCGTACTCAATATTCAGGTTACCGTTAGCCACATAGAAACGTGCATAGCGGTCAACGACAGCCGAAGCATCACTTGCGTAGTAACAGACTTCGACCCAACTACCGTCGTCACCCAATGAGATTGTTTCCCCGCTTGCCCTGCGCATTACCATGTCAAACTTCTTCCTTGCTACATAGCCGTCCGTAACAACATCGGAGTATATACGACCGTATGTGATGCTCCAGCCTCGCTGGCTGTCAACTAAGACCATGCCGATTGTAAGTATGACAATGACCATAATTGCTATGGCTATTATCAACTCTGTAAGTGCCAAGCCCCTTGAGGCTGTTATTCTTTTATTAATAATCGTCGTCTCCATCGCCCGTTATAAGGCATAGGTTGTGAGCTTAAAAGATTTATCTGCATCATTAAGGCTGATTACTCCCTGTGGCCGCTGCGCCCAGGCTACAACGACATTCAAGGCCCTCAATCCGGTACTAACGTCTTTCCACGATAAAGTGATATAGTACTTAGTGCCATTTAACGTAACGGTGTAGCTTCCCAGGAGGGTAAAATCCTCGGGTTTGTCGGGGCCGGCGCTTGCGGTGATTGTCAGGTCTGAACCAAAATATGTTGCCGGGTCATAGGTTTCGACGCCTCCGATGCCCCGCCAATTTTCGCAGAGCATCAGTCCGATTCTGGAGGCGGTTATCTTTGCGGCAGCTTTTTGGGCATCCAAAACGGAATAATATCTAAAATTAGAAGTTCCGATAAGCGCCACCAGAATGATGACAATCGCAATCATTATGCTGACTAAGGAGAAGCCCCGGCGACACCGAATTTTGCATGTTTTTGGGACCATTTTTGCTCTCTTCAAAATTGGGAAATGGCCAGGTTCATTAAGACAACACTACCCATTTTAATCGTAAGAGCTGCTTTAATGATGGTCGCCCCCAGCACCAGATTTTATCGACATAAACTGCCATTAAGTTTACACGAAAACCACGTCATCATTCAACCGATGGCAATTAACCCCACAAGCTGTTCGAGCAAACGCTGTACATTTCCCTCTAATTGAGGGCTGTATGCATATCGGTGTGTAAATCTCTTTATCCCGACCCCTCTTCGAGGGGCGGGACTCATCCTCCACAATAGTATGCTATTAAAAGTATAGCACAAAAGACCACAAAAACAAATAACCACAGACCCATAATAACTCAATTATTGATACGTGGAGACCTCAAACTCAGCGCACCACCTGAGCTTATCGAAAGCCTGGGCATGGGCTTTAGCTCATTAAGCTAATAGCTAACTGCCTAAAGTTATTTGTTTTTTTAACTTTAGCTCACTTTAGCTCACTTTAGGCACTTTCAATCGTCAATTTTTATGGTCTTCGGCGGCTTGTATTTCTTCTTTTTCCTGTTTTTGTTGCGAAACCACAGAACTGATTTTTGAGGCAAATTCAGAAATTGTCAAAGGAGGTGGTTTTTGCTGCGTGGCAGCCTCAAGCG
>JBAQFY010000147.1:0-2641 GCA_049287505.1 Sedimentisphaerales bacterium
GGATTTGCCTTTGCGATCGCACGGACAGTCATCGTGAGCTGTTCGCCCAGCGTTTTTGGTTTGCGGTCTTCAGGCCAGTTGAATTCTTCACGACCGCTGACCACCGGCCAGCGTGCCTCCGTGGGGATATAAAACCGGACCATCGACTCTTTGGGATTATAAGACCGGACTTGTTGATAGTCGGCTTCGATGATGGTCAGCGCCGTTTCCCTGTCGCCATAGGTTTCGGCGAGCCGCTCAATTTCGTCCTCAAAAACGTCTGACCAGCGCTTAATAAAAACAAGGGGGAGGATATAGTCTTTGAACTTCGGCGCGTCTTTTTCACCGCGGATGGAACAGGCGGCGCTCCAGAGCATCTGTTCCATGGACTTCGTACTCAAAACATCCTCCTTGGACAGCTTCCGGCGTCGATTCTTGTGATTGATGCCAATATCCCCTGCGCTCTCCAGGTCGAAGCCCGACTCTTCTATTAACTTTAAAATAGCTTCCCTGGCCTTTCCGCGGGGCGATATCTTCTCGTTTTCCCAGCGGTTCACAGTGGCAAAAGAAACGTTCAGTTTTGCCGCTAATTCTTCCTGACTAAGATTCAATCTATTTCTAAGCTCTTTGACGACCTTACTTATATCTTTGCTATCGAGCAAAACAACCACCGTGATGGTGATTATGCTATAGCATTTATAACATTAGCAAGTCAAGGGCTATTTTTCAATTCATCCCACTCTAATTATTTAGGCTCATCTCCCAACTGAGTGGGTAACTTGATGCAGTTTTTTATATCTCCGGCAGCATGCAAGTGAGGATTTTGAGGCGGAGATATTCTTCATCCCGCAAACCATAGGAGCGACGTTGAATTACGCGAATCTTGTTGTTGAGGCCTTCGACAAAGCCCAAAGAGACCTTGTTCTCGGAAAGGCAGTACGCTGCGATTCCCTCCCAGTGGCGGTCGATCATTCTGGCGAACTTCTCGAAGGGTTCCAGTTTCTGCCCCTTGAGGGCCGCGCACCAGTTGTCGAAGAACTTCCGGGCCCAAGCCTCTCTGCGGTACTCCCAGAGCTGCCCGAAAGACTCCTTGAGCAGATAGGCCGTCTGCAGTCGCTTGTTGGCCTTCAGCAGCGTCCGCAGGGCTTTCTTGCCGTCCAGGGAGAGGTTCTCCCGATGCGACAACAACGTATATCGTTGCCCCTTGATGAACTTGCGCTCCTCGCCCCTCAATCGGGCGTACTCGCTGCGGCGCACCTTGTCCAGGGCCTCTCCGAGGTGGCGCAACGCATGGAACTTGTCGTACAGGACTGCGGCACCGTGTACGTACGATGCACAGGCATTGCGGAACGGCTTCCACATGTCCATGACCACCAGACGGACTTTACGGCTCTTCTTCTCTCCCAACCATTCAAAGAACAGATCCATACTGGCTTCCGAACGGTCCGTGCCCCCAAACCAGATCGGGCGCTGACGAACCAGATCGCTTACAATGATGCGGTAGGTATGCCCCTTTCGGATAGAAAGCTCGTCGATCCCGATGATCTGTGGACCCGGCGTTCCCGCTCGCCGCAGTTGCGCCTCCATGTACTGCTTCTCCAGCGTCTTGATCGTTTTCCAGTCCAGGTGGGTCTCCCGAGCGACATCCCGGATCGTCGAAACACGGCACCGGCGCCCCACCCAGAAGGAAAAACGCTTCGTATAAAAAGGGTTGTCGGCCAGCCACTCCAGGCTCTCTTGCTTCACCTTCCCGCAACTCCGGCACAAAACGCGTCGGATCTCCACATCCAGCCAGACGCGACGGTCCCCACAGGACAAATCCCGAACCCGTCGCATCTTGCGGTCGTAAAACGTCCGGTGTGCCCGTCCGCACGCTCCGCAAAGTGTTTTTTCCCCCGGCGTCGGAGCTTGATGACCAGGGCTTTCGGGTCACCAAAAATCCCCGATACCCCAGGTTCCGGCATAAACCCCGGAAACCAATACGCGTCCCATAATCGTCTTGTTTTTCGCATGCAGAACTCATATCATATTTTGTCGGCAATCAATAGAGCGCAAACCCTTACAGGACATGTGCTCACAGCTTAAAAAAAGTTTTATTTACCCACTTGATTGGGAGAAGACCCATTTTTCTTTACTTGAAAATATGCCTTTTTTCAGGATATAAACCCTTCTCGGATCCTTGGGACCCGTTCCGATCT
The DNA here is from genome assembly GCA_049287505.1 of Sedimentisphaerales bacterium. Taxonomy (GTDB): domain Bacteria; phylum Planctomycetota; class Phycisphaerae; order Sedimentisphaerales; family Anaerobacaceae; genus NIOZ-UU13. The sequence goes on from JBAQFY010000147.1 coordinate 2,178, forward strand.
CGGCCAGAAATCCCTTTGATACAAGGCCCCATAGGCGGCCCTTGACCTCGACTCTTTTGACAAAGACCTCGCCGGTGGCCTCATCATAAGCCAACTCGGAAGCCGCTCGGAAGTCGACAGCTTCCGAGTTCACTTCCGTGTAAGCTTGCTCGTCATACCTCGCTGCCGAAATCCCCCTCTTGGCATGGTCGAACGTGAGACAACAGGATTCTTCAAAATGTCTTGGCTCCTTTGGCCCCTTTACGGCCCCTTTGAATAATCCAAGTCTTAAGACGGGTGATTGAATCCCCATGGCTTTATTGCCCCTTTGCTGGTTTGGTTTCAAATCATTTGCGGCATAATCGCATGTCTCATATGTCCGATAAATGTCCCATTCCCGAAAAGCATCTTCATTCACAATCCGCTTCTTTATAAGATCCCTGTTGGGATTCTTTTGTCTTTCCGGCTTAAATCCTCTATAAGAC
>JBAQFY010000148.1:0-4548 GCA_049287505.1 Sedimentisphaerales bacterium
CCGGAAAGGTAAAGTCAATGCCATCGGTGAACTTCCACGGCTGAGCCTTGTCATAATCATATAAGGTTACCGGCTCCGCGCCGATGTTGTGCAGCTCGACGTATTCATACTGGTCATTAGTATATGAGCCGCCCTCAGGCCAGTCCGGATTGTACATAATCTCGTTGATGACTATTGGGCCAACCTTCGGATAAGCATTTGCAGAACCAGGCGTGTTATGAGCCATCGGAACAAAATTGTAAAGGCTTGGCCTTAAATTGCCGGTGCCGGGCTTGTAGTAACGGCCAAATGATACATCTGTTTCGGAGGCGCCGAAATCCTCGACCTGCCGATAGCCGGTCAAAACACCACCTTCCGCCGAGCTTAGATATATCTGTTCGCCACTTTCGCTCAGGGCAAAAGGCTTATGGCAACTTGGGGCGCTCGGATTACTGAAGTGCAGGTCTTCATAGAAAAGAATATATCCGCCTGGAGCAATCGTTGTACCTTTAGCAATTTCATATTTCATCAGGTTGGAACCGCTGTCGCTGAGGAACCAGCCGCCAATGTCGATGGAGGTATCAGTAGTATTATGCAGCTCAATCCAGTCCGCAGCACCGGCAGGCGAATTAGCCAACACCTCGTTAATAACCACTGCGCCGGGGTCGGGGATAAGAACGCTATCGTCTGTGCCGGGCGAACCGCCGAGATATGCACTTGCACGCCAGGAGTCTTTCTCGTTCCAACTGTCCGGGTCAGTATTAGTTGGTTCTATTACAGTTAGAGAAAAACCGTCACCATCAGTAATAGAGTGCCAGCCGTCTTTGTAGTCAAAGTCCAGTATCATCTGGCCGATGGCATCTTCCAGCCTGATTCGCTCCCCCCCGTTGTTCAGCCTGCCGGCGTATTGGCCGGCTATATTAACGCCTTGGCCATATCGGGCTTCAAAGGCATTACGGTCCTGAACTACTACGACATATTCGTTTGGTGTAAGCTCCAAACTTGGGAAGGTAAAATCAATTCCGTTCGTGAATTTAGCCAGATTCAGATTAACCGTTTCGGTTCCGATATTTGTCAGCTCGATGTATTCTTCATTCGGGTCGTTTGCATCATCCGCAATCTTCCCTCGTGGTGTCTCTGATATGTACAGTGGATGATACATAATCTCCGTGATGCGCAGGTTATCTGCTACCGGGCCAATGGTAAAGGTCGCCTCGTTGAGGGCACTCCATATTCCGCCCCTCAATACACGAGCCTTGACGTGGGTGCTATGGGTCAGCGTGATTGGCTCGGTATATCGGAGCACATTACTTGAGGCGTTACTTTCAAAGGGCGGAATGCTTTTATTGGCAATCAGCTCGACGGATATGAGAAAGTCGGAGCTTATAGTCAAGTAGTTCAGGCCGTGAATAGCCAGCAAATTGTCGCCTCGACGTAAATCGTTAAGAAAAGCAGAAATGTCGATGTTCTCGAAGTTGACGGCTTCTGATTGGAGGCGCTCTGCGTCGGCTTCGGAGTTCCAGGTTGGTGTACCGGTGAAATTGCGTCGGGCAACCTCTACTTCATTGAGGTAGGCGACAAAGCCATCATCGTAGCGAACCTTTAGGGTCAATGAGTCGAAGTCCTCCGAATCACCGTCAAAGGTAAATGGGATGCGGATGTAACAGGTTGCGTTTTTTCTTAACATCTGGTCTGTAAGGTTAAGGCTTATGAGGTGGGTATAATCCGAACTCCTTGAGTAGCCGACGCCCCCCGGACTGCCGTTACAGGCCAACCAGGTCGAGTCATTGAAGCGCCTGTAACTTTTCCAGCCGTCGGCAGCAGGGCCTGTTGGAACGAATACCCGCTTAGAGGCATTCTCTGCCATGAGAGTGGTACTAATGATGCTGGGCAGTGATACTGTCGTCGAGCGCGGGTCGGAACCGTCAAGGGTATAATAGATTATGGGAGACCTGCCGAGACCGGTCATGGACAGGGTATCACCGGCTGAAATCTCGCCTCCCTGCCGACTGAAAACTGGCGGAGCAGCAGCAAATTCAGTGCCTATCTGAGTGTCCATCCACGTCAATCGCTCTTCAAGCCAACCCTTCATCCAGTCGATTTCCTCTTGATATGTCTGAGCAATAAACCAGTTCGGCCAGAGAGGAACGCCCAGAATTTTCCAGCAGTCAAAGTTTCGGACCTGTGCTTCATCCAGCAGTGAGGAGGCATCATCGATGTCTTTGAGCAAACTACCCGTCGAAAACAGACTCTTACGAAGTCCAAACCATCTATCGGCGTACCGCAACCGAAACTTCGGGTCTTGGAATAAGCGGCGCCACCAGGGATAGTCGCCGTCGCTCAGCAGGTCGTAGTACCAGCCGGTGGGTATCCATCCATCCAGGTAATTGGCATTACCGAGTGACAAGTTATAATCCCAGACAGGCCCCATATTTAACTTGCCGTCTCTGTCTTTGAACATATAGGTGCTAAGGCGAAAGCCATCGATGTTCTTGGTAAGCTCAACGAGAATGTGGTGGTCGATGAACGAATCGACATCTATATACGCGGCATAGCCATTGATAGGGTCGGCAAAATTCGGCCCGTACAGCACTGACTCGAACTCGTTAATATAGCTTTTAATCCAATCCATCTGAGCTTGCGTGATATCTACCCCATTAGGCTCAACATATATTAGTTGCAGGCCGGTACTTGTATTAAAAGTTACATCATCCGGGTCAAGCTTGTCCTTCTTGATAATATACCCGCCGGTGATTTGCGGCTCAGCATTATCAGACGGCTCAAGTTTTACTATATTGACGCGATTCTCACCCTGTTTAATTTTTTCCATCAACACATATACGCCCACATAATCGCTCATCGAGACCCCCCCGCCGTCGGTGTTCAGGAACAACTCAATAAACCGCGTTCGAACGGCATATCGACCAATATCATTGCTCCACTTATACGCAAGAAAATTGCGCATTAGCGACTTGTCCGAATAAGGAGCCTGGAGGACCCAGTCTGATTCAGCGGGAAAGCCCAGAATAGAGACATCTTTGTCCCCATCATATTCGTCCAATGTTTCAAAGTGATACTGCTTCTTGGCAAAACCGGCTGAGCTTTTACCCCGAATATTGAGCCCGGCTCTACCAACAAAATCCGGCAGGTTAGTTATTTTGGCCCTGCCGCGATTCGTGGTGTCAATGAAGCCGGCAAAGGTCAACGTCTGCGTCTGGGTTGTTTGGCCGACAAATTCACCAAACGTATCAATGACGGCGATGGGCAGGTTAGAACTAAAATCCTTGGCGTCAGGCTCAAGAAAGATATAAGACTGCGTCTCGATATTTGAGGGCTTCCAGCCGGGCTTGATTGCCTTAACCCGCAGATGCGTGGTCATAGTGATGGGAATAGGATTAGTATAAACAATACCTCCAGGATGCCTCCCCCTGCCAGAAGTATTATACGGCTCACTGCCATCGAGCGTATAGTATATTACGGCATTCTCGGTTTCAGTGGCGATTGTAACAGAAAACGGCGCGGTATAAAAACCGTGCCCGCGGCTGAATTCAGGGTCAGTAACCAGGCCCAAATATCCACCCGTATTTTCCGCTCCCGGAGTAGGAGTTGCAATGAATCTCCAGACATCATTAGCATCAGGATAGCGGCCGTATGAAATATCAGCAGTCTGTTCGAGAAAGACAACGCCGTCAATTAAAGTACTGCCATCTATATCAAACAGGCCGATTTCCTCGCCATCGGCACTGAGTTTGAAGTTCGCATGCAGGCCGGCGTCGGCAGTCATAGGGACTCCTTGCGGAGTATCGCTGTCGGCCCATATCAACAGAAAGCCGCCTGCCGGGATGATAGTCCCGGCAGGGATGGCCAAGTCCATTGCCGCCGGATTGCCATCGGGAATTCGCCACTTGGTCGGAACGGACAGGTTGTCCGTCAGGTACATACCAGCAATATCAATAGCATCGGTGCCATAGTTGTAGATTTCGACCCAGTCGTCATATTGGCCTTGCGGGTCCTGGATACAACTGCTATTGGACGCCATGAACTCGTTGATTACCAAAGGTACGGCGTTCACCCCGCCCCTCTTTTCACTTTGAGGGGCGGGGTTCAGGTCACCCGCCGGGCAGCGTGCCGGCATAAAACCCGCCAATAATAAGCTCAACACCAAGATAGGCAACAGATTTTTCATAGTCTTAGGGACTCCGCCGCAAGGCGTCCCTTACGGGACTTACGGAGAACTAAGTGTTTTATTTCTCCATTCTCACCTATCTATAGCTATTCGGTTACATTTTGACCATAGGGGTCATGAGAGAACACAAGCAAGTGAACAAGCCTTTGAATTATAGCATAAATTACAGTGTGAATCAAGGCGGAACCGGCACATCTTGTCCCGCTCCAATTTTCCAACACTAAAACGTCATGAGCCCCGTTAGAGCCTTTCCGTCAGGCTGCCGGACTGATTCCTTTCGGGCCTCTAACGGGGTGAGTTGAGCTCTTTCTTTCGACCCATTCGGCCATGCTCAGGGCAGGCTCTGCTCAGGGCAGGCTTTGATGCGGAATCCATTGGTGGGA